>JAQAZR010000394.1:0-7281 GCA_032127235.1 Deltaproteobacteria bacterium | reverse complement strand
CGATCGAGGAGAGCATCTCCCAGGCCTTGGCGGCCGCAAGTCGGGCGACGACCGTGCTGGCCAAACCTTCCATCATGATCTCCCCTCTGGTGTCGCAGATCGACGCGGAAAAGTGCATCGGCTGTGGTCTTTGTGCCGAGGTGTGTCCGTTCGGGGCGATCGCCCTGGATGAAGTGGAAGGCAAGGGCCATCGTGCGCGCAACATTTCCGCATCCTGCAAGGGATGTGGTCTGTGTGCGTCAACCTGTCCGCAGAAAGCCATCGACATGCTCCACTTCCGGGACGAACAGATTATGGCTTCGGTGTGCGCGATAGTATAAAAAAAGTTTTAAGTTTTAGGTTTTAAGCAGAAACGGAACATATCCTTTTACAGAAACTTAAAACTGAAACTCAAACTGAATACCAAACCTATTACTTAAAACTTAACACCTAAAACCTAAAACCAAATAACTAGGTGACTTCATGTCAGATTACGAACCCAAGATCGTGGCCTTCCTCTGCAACTGGTGCGCATATGCCGGGGCCGACCTGGCCGGGGTATCGCGACTGCAGTATCCGCCCAACCTGCGGACCGTGCGCGTCATGTGCTCGGGCCGGGTGGATCCGCTCTTTATCGTCAAGGCCTTCAAACAAGGCTGTGACGGGGCTCTGGTAGCCGGGTGACATTTCGGCGACTGCCATTACCTGGAAGGTAATGTTCAAGCGAACAAAAAAATCCGGATGACCCAAAATCTTCTCGATCTCGCCGGTATCGGCAGAGATCGGCTGCACCTGGCCTGGGTTTCCTCGGCCGAAGCGCAGCGCTTCGTCGAGGTCGTCAACACTGTGACGGAATCGATCAAGGCCCAGGGAAAGTTCGACCCTCAGGAATACGCCCTGCAGCTGGCAGCTGTTGAAAATACCCTCAGCGGCGAACCGATTCGCTGGCTGGTGGGCAAAGAAATCCGGATTACCACCAAAGGCGACGTCTACGGCCGCCGCTGGGACGAAGATTCGTTCGAAAAGATTCTCGACTCGGCCCTGGAACGCGAATACCACATGAATTTGATATTGCAGGCCATCAAAGACGGCTGCACCGCTCCGCGCGATGTCAGCGGCCGAACCGGCCTCGGTTTGAAGCAGATCTCCTACCTACTGGCCGACCTGGAAAAAACCGGCAAGGTCGAATTCAAAAAGATGGAAGCATGCAAACCTGTTTTTGCAGTACGATAAGGAGTTGTTATGGGATCGGATAAAACCGCCAAGAGCGGCTCGGTGATGGTTGTCGGTGCCGGTATCGCCGGCATGCAGGCCTCGCTCGACCTGGCCAATTCAAACTACAAGGTCTACCTGGTGGACAAATCGCCGACCATCGGCGGCATGATGTCCCGCCTGGACAAAACCTTTCCGACCAATGACTGTGCCATGTGAGTGATCTCGCCCAAACTGGTCGAGGTCGGCCGGCACATGAACATTGATCTGATTACCTGCAGCGAAGTCAAGGACATCGAAGGCGACCCCGGGAATTTCGAGGTCACCCTCGTCAACCGCCCCCGCTATATCGACCCGGTCAAATGCACCGGTTGCGGGGAATGCGCCCGGCATTGCCCGGTGACAGCCGTCAACCAATACAACATGCGGCTGGACGACCGGCGGGCCACCTACATCGAATACCCCCAGGCCGTGCCGCTGGCGTTTGCGATCGACACGGACACCTGCATCGGCTGCGGCCTGTGCGAAAACATGTGCATCGCCAAGGCCGTCGAATACGACGACAAGGAACGTGAGACCAAGGTCACGGTCGGCTCGGTGATTCTCTCGACCGGCAGTCGCGGTTACGACCCGTCCCAACTCGACTATTTGGTGTACGGCAAATCCCCCAACGTGGTGACCAGCGAGGAGTTCGAACGTATCCTGAGCGCCTCGGGCCCCTACTTCGGTCATCTGATGCGGCCGCTCGACCGCGAACAGCCCAAAAAGATCGCCTGGCTCCAATGCGTCGGATCGCGCGATACCAACAAGTGCGGCAACGGGTATTGCTCGTCGGTCTGCTGCATGTACGCCGTCAAAGAGGCGATGATCGCTAAGGAACACGCCCACGGCGAGCTGGATTGCGCTGTCTTCAATATGGACATGCGCACCTTCGGCAAAGATTACGAGAAATACTACAACCGTGCCCGCGACAAGGACGGCGTCCGTTTCGTCAAGGCCCGCATTCACACCATCGACGAGGACCGCAAGACCGGTGACCTGGTTGTCAAATATGCCGATGAAACCGGGGCCATGCAGGAGGAGACTTTCAGCATGGTGGTCCTGTCGGTGGGACTCCAGGTTCAGCCGGATGCGGCCATGCTGGCCGGCCGTCTCGGCATCGACCTGAACAAGTACAATTTCGTCAGCACGGACCCATTCAAACCGGTGGAGACCTCACGCCCCGGAATTTTCGTCTGCGGCGTGATGCAGGGACCCAAAGACATCCCGAGTTCAATCACTGAAGCCAGCGCCGCCGCCTGTGTCGCCGGTGCCAACCTGGCCGAAGCCCGTGGCCTGGACGTCCCCACTGTCGAGGTGCCCGCTGAACGGGATGTCACCGGTCAAGACCCGCGCATCGGCGTGTTCGTCTGCAACTGCGGCATCAACATCGGCGGAATCGTCGATGTTCCGGGCGTCAAGGCCTACGCCGAAAGCCTGCCTTACGTGGCCTTCGCGGATGAAAACCTCTTCACCTGCAGCCAAGACACCCAGGAGAAAATCAAAGAAAAAATCAAGGAACACAAGCTCAACCGGGTGGTGGTCGCCTCCTGCAGCCCCAAAACCCACGAACCGATGTTCATGGAAACTCTTGAGGCCTGCGGACTGAACAAGTACCTGTTTGAAATGGCCAACATCCGCAACCAGGATTCCTGGATCCACTCCAAAGACCCGCAAGCCGCAACTGAAAAAGCGAAGGACCTCGTGCGGATGTCGGTGGCCCGGGCGGCGCACCTGAGAACCCTGCATGAGAAAGTGGTGCCGATCAACAAGCGCGCCCTCGTGATCGGTGGCGGTGTGGCAGGAATGAACGCCGCCCTCGGGCTCGGAAGCCAGGGATTCGAGGTGAGCCTGCTCGAAAAGGAACCCGAACTTGGCGGCTATTCGCGCAAACTTCACCACACCATCGAGGGCGCCGACATTCAGGCCTATCTCGGGCAGCTCATCTCCGAGGTCACTGCCCACGACAAGATCGAGGTGATCACCGGCGTCCACATCGTCGGGTTCGAAGGGTTCAAGGGCAGCTTCAAGACCGCGGTTCAAACCGCCTCCGACGGCGATGCCCGCAAAATCGACCACGGCATCATCATCGTCGCCACCGGCGCCAACGAATACCAGCCCAAGGAATATCTTTACGGCCAGGACGAGCGCGTGGTCACCCAGGTCGAGCTGAGCGACCGGCTGGCGAAAAAGGGCGCCGCCGATCTGAACAGCGTCGTGATGATTCAGTGCGTGGGATCGCGCAACGAAGAAAACGAAAACTGCTCGCGGATCTGCTGTCAGAACGCGGTCAAAAACGCCCTCGAGATCAAGAAGCTCAATCCCGATACCCAGATCTACGTCCTCTACCGCGACATGCGAACCTACGGCCTGCTCGAAGACTTCTACAAGGAAGCCCGCCAGCAGGGCGTTATTTTCATCCGCTTCGACCGCAACACGCCGCCGGTGGTTGGTACGAACGGAGACGGACTGTCGGTAATGGTGAAAGACCACGTCCTGCAGCAAAACCTTGAAATCGGTGCGGATCTGGTGACCCTCAGTGCCGGGGTGACGGCCACGGACACCTCCGAACTGAGCAACACCATGAAACTCAACCGCAACCCTGAGGGCTTCTTCATCGAGGCCCACGTCAAACTGCGGCCGGTGGACATGCCCAGCGAAGGCATCTTTTTGTGTGGGACGGCTCACGGACCCAAGCTGATCACGGAAACCATCGCCCAGGCCCAGGCCGCGGCCGCACGGGCCATGACCTTCCTGGCTCAGGATCAGATCAAGCTGTCGGCCATCACCGCCAAAGTCGACGTCGAACATTGCGTCAAGTGCCTGACCTGTGTGCGGTCCTGCCCCTTCGGGGTGCCGGTGTTCAATACCGAAAAGAAAGAGATCGAAATCAACGAGGCGCTCTGCCACGGCTGCGGCGTGTGCACGGCCGTCTGCCCGCGCCAGACGATTGCGCTGAGCTTCTATGAAGACGACACCATCACCTGTAAAATTGATGCACTACTGGATGTGGAGGCATTGTAATGGCGGATTTCGAACCCAAGATTATCGCGTTTTGCTGTGAATACTGAGGGTATTCGGCCGCGGACCTGGCAGGTTCCATGCGACTCGATTACCCCATCAACATCAAGATTATCCGCGTGCCCTGCACCGGCAAAGTCGACGTCCTGCACCTTTTGCGAACCATTCAGAAGGGTGCCGACGGCGCCTATTGTGTCGGCTGCCTGGAAGGATCCTGTCACTACAACGAGGGCAACCTGCGCTGCCGGGAGCGTGTCAACCATGTGCGTACGCTGTTGAAAGAAATCGGTATTGAAGAGGATCGCGTGAGGATGTATAACCTTTCGTCGGGTGAGGGTCCGACCTTTGCCGCCTATGCCAAGGAGATGACCGAACACATCAAGGCGCTGGGGCCCAACCCACTAAAGAATAAAGCGAAAGCCTAAAAAAGGAGTCTAACATGGCTGAGGAAGCAATCAAGATTGGTGGAAAAAAGAAGAGCACCTTCATCGACAAGGTCAAGGACCTGCTGCCCGAGGGCGGCAATCTGAACCTGTGCCTGACCTGCGGGGCGTGCTCGTCGGGGTGTCCGGCGACGGGCCTAGAGGGGATGGACCCGCGCAAGTTTCTGCGCATGGCGGCGCTGGGGATGGACGAGGAGGTGACATCCACGCCGTGGGTGTGGATGTGCAGTATGTGCACACGCTGCGTCTACGTCTGCCCGATGAAGATCAATATCCCTCAACTGGTGTATTATGCACGCCAGAGTTGGCCCCGCGAGAAACGTCCCAAGGGGATCGTGGGTTCCTGTGACATGGCGCTCAGAAACGACACCTGCAGCGCGATGGGCGCAACCGAGGAGGATTTCCAGTTCGTGGTGGAAGATGTGCTGGAGGAGTACCAGGAGGGTCAGCCGGAGTTTGCCGAGATGCAGGCGCCGGTCAACAAGGAGGGGGCGGAATTTTTCCTGAACCAGAACTCGCGCGAGCCGGTGACCGAACCCGACGAGATGGTGCCGCTGTGGAAAATCCTGCACCTGGCCGGTGCGGATTGGACTTACGGGACCAAGGGCTGGGCGGCCGAGAACTACTGCATGTTTCTGGCCGACGACGAAAAGTGGGAACATATCGTGCGCATCAAGGCGAAAGCCGTGGAGGACCTTAAATGTAAGGTCTGGCTCAACACGGAGTGAGGGCACGAACTGTTCGCAGTCCGGTTCGGACTGCAGAAGTTCAAGATTGACGCCAACTTCGAGATCAAGAGCATCATTCAGTATTACGCCCAATGGATCCGGGAAGGCAAGCTGAAGGTAAACAGCGACTGGAACAAAGACCTGAAGGTCAAATTCACGGTCCAGGATCCCTGTCAGTTGGTGCGAAAGACCTTCGGCGAGCCGGTGGCCGATGACCTGCGATTTGTGGTCAAGAGCGTGGTGGGTGAAGAGAACTTCATCGAAATGACGCCCAACCGCTCGAACAACTACTGCTGCGGGGGCGGCGGCGGGTACCTGCAATCGGGTTATACAGAGGAACGCCGTCAGTACGGCAAGCTCAAGTTCGAACAGATTATCAAAACCGGAGCCACCTACTGCATCACCCCCTGTCACAACTGCCATGCCCAGATCCACGATCTGAGCGAGCATTTCGAGGGCGGCGGCTACCACGTGGTGCACCTGTGGACGCTCCTGTGCCTGTCGCTGGGCATCCTGGGTCCCAAGGAGCGGGCCTACCTGGGGGAAGACCTGCAGGAGGTCCTGATGTTCCACCCGGAAATGGAAGAGTAATCCCCGGTCAGCAAAAAACGGGCATATTGGCAAGACAGGAGGAGCAATGATCGTAGCGAAACGGAAACCCTTCGAAGAAATAAAGGAGATGCTCAAGCCCTACAAGAAAGTGCTCAACGTGGGCTGCGGCACCTGCGTGTCGGTCTGTCTGGCCGGAGGGGAAAAAGAAGTGGCGGTGCTGAACACCGAAATAGAAATGGCTCGCAAGCTCGACAACAACCCGATCGAGTTGACGGCCTACACTGTGGAACGCCAGTGCGACCGCGAGTACCTGGCCGAACTTGACCAAATGGTCAAGGACAAAGATGCCATCGTCTCGATGGCCTGCGGGGTCGGGATCCAGTTCCTGGCCGAGCGTTTCCCGGACAAACCAGTCTTTCCGGCCGTCGACACCACCGGCCTGGCGGTCAACCAGGCGGTGGGCTGGTACGAGGAGCGCTGCCGCTCGTGCGGCAAGTGCGTGCTCGGCATGACCGGCGGGATCTGCCCGGTGACCATGTGCGCCAAGGGTCTCTACAACGGCCCCTGCGGCGGCACCAACAAAGGAAAATGCGAAATCAGCCAGGACCAGCCCTGCGCCTGGCACATGATTCACGAACGGCTCTCCCAGCAGGGACGTCTCGACCTGATCAAGGAATTCAAGGAACCGGCGGACTGGACCGACCAGACGCCGCGCACACTGATTCAACCGGGATACAAAAAACCGGATAAGGAAAAAGCCAAATAGACCGGGTCTGTCAGACGACAGGGTACATCAATAACCGCACGTTAACGGCAAGGTGAAACAATGAGCACAGAAGGAAATGGGTACAAATCAGGCAGCAACCTGGAAAAAGTCCTCAAGGCCGGTCACTTCGCATTCACCGGCGAGTTGGGACCACCCCGGGGAAGCAATGCAGAAGAGGTCCGGCACAAGGCCTCGTTCTTGAAGGGCAATGTCGACTCGGTCAATATCACCGACAATCAGACCGCCATGGTCCGCATGTCCAGCTGGGCCGCCAGCCTGCTGCTGATCCAGGAAGGACTGGAACCGAACTTTCAGATGGTCTGCCGCGACCGCAACCGTCTGGCCATGCAGGCCGACATCCTGGGCGCCTATGCTCTCGGGATCCGCAACATGCTCTGCCTGTCGGGCGACCACCAGCAGTTCGGCGACCACCCCCAGGCCAAAGGCGTGTTCGACATCGATTCGATGCAGCTGATCCAAATGGTTAAAAGGATGCGCGACGAAGGCACATTTCTCGGCGGGGCCGAACTGGACGGCGTTC
>JAQAZR010000393.1:0-2945 GCA_032127235.1 Deltaproteobacteria bacterium | reverse complement strand
GATGGTGCAATCAGCCATAAGCGCGTATTTGTACAGTTGGTAGCTGAAGAAGAAGGCTATCCCGATGGCATGACGGTAGACAGCGAAAATTGCGTCTGGCTGTGCCATTTTGCCGGATCCCGCATTACGCGCTATTCGCCGGCAGGTGAGATACTACAAGTCATTCCGATGCCGGTTCCCAACATCACCAGCTGCACCTTCGCCGGACCTGATCTGGACACGCTGTACATCACCACTGCCCGCCATTTGCTCAGCGAAGCGGATATACGTAAATACCCGCTGTCGGGCAGCTTGTTCGCCTGCAAACCTGGCGTGACGGGTCTACCGACGCCGCTTTTTGCAGGTTAATTCGATCAATTTCGACAACTGAGCGGTTCTATGTCAATTTATGTAATCGTAAAGAGAAGCTTGCCAACGATGAAGCTACGCAGTGGATAAGGGTTTTTCGCTAAATTAACGTCTCGGAATTTCTACAACCTACTGAGAATATAGAGGTATTTTGGGGCTTCCGAATTTGCCCCGAAAATGGAATAATGGAGCGAAGCGAACTAACTTGGGGTATTATAGACATGAGGGTGAAAAAATGAGTAAACTGGAAAAGGTTGAGCCGACCGCTACCTGCTCAAGATTGCAGGTATCAGCATCGGATTTACTGGCAATTGGTAAGGTTGATCACTATCGAATGCTTTTTCTTCTGCATATGATCCGGGAATTTGAAGATAAACTGCTTGAATTGAAGGATGCGAATCTGGTACATGGACCGGTTCATTCCAGCATCGGACAGGAAGCCAACGCTGCTGCTGCCGCAGTGGTTCTGAAGAAGTCGGACCTCGTTGGCTCAACCCATCGGGCGCACGGACACTTTCTGGCCAAGGCGCTCATGTACTATGCACCGGCGGACTTCGATCCCGTGCACAGCGATTTGGCCGAGGACATGCAGCGCGCCGTTAACAAAACCCTGGCTGAAATCATGGGGCTAAAGAACGGCTGGTGTTCGGGACGGGGGGGGTCGATGCACCTGTATGATCCGGTTTCCGGCAACATCGGCAGCAATGCGATTGTCGGCGGAGGGATCCCGCTTGCAACCGGCGCGGCCTGGGCGGAAAAATTATCGTCGGGCTCTCGCGTGGTGGTCAGTTTTTTCGGGGATGGCGCCATCAATCAGGGCTGCTTTCACGAGGTTGCCAACATGGCCTCCCTGTGGGATCTGCCCGTGATCTATTTTGTAGAGAACAATTTATACGCGGTCGGCACGGCGACCTGTACCTCATCATCCTGCATCAACCTGGGACTGCGCAGCCTGGGCTACGGAATCGACAGTCTGATTGTCGACGGCATGGATCCGGTGGCGATTTTTTGCGCCCTGCAGAGCGTCGTCACAGACATTCAGGCCGAGTCAAGACCTTTTCTGATCGAATCCGAGACCTACCGCTTTTATCACCATGCCGGTCGATTGCCCGGCAATCCCTTCGGCTATCGCACCAAAGCGGAGGAAACCCAATGGCAGGCCAAAGATCCCTTGCAGGTCTATGCCGCCAAATTGGTAAAACAAAAGATAATCTCCGACGGGCAGCAAGTCGAACTGCAGGCCAAAGCCAGCGCAGCGGTGGACGAAGCACTTGCTTTCTGCACGGCTAAAACGAACGGCAAACTCTTTATTCCGGATTCAAACTGGCCGCCGCCGGAAGATCTGGTGCGCGACGTGCGCTGCGAGAACGATGTGTTCGATGATGTGAGGTTTGTCGAAAAAGTGGATTTTGATCAATTTACCGAGAGTAGCTACGTCGAGGCCATCGCTGCGGTTACCCTGCGAAATATGCAAAAGGATGACAAAATTTTTGTGCTCGGAGAGGAGGTGGCCAATCTGCATGGCGGCGCGTACAAAGCGACCAGGGGCATCAAGGAGGTCTTTCCCGAACGGCTGATCAACACCCCGATTTCGGAATGTGGCTTTACGGGTATGGCGGGCGGTGCCGCCATGGCCGGACTGCGGCCGGTCGTTGAAATCATGTTTCCGGACTTCGCGTTGGTGGCATGCGACCAGTTGTTCAATCAGATCGGCAAACTCAGACACATGTACGGGGGGCAGGTCAGCTTTCCGGTGGTGGTTCGAACGCGTATCGCCATCGGGCAAGGCTATGGCGGCCAACACTCGATGAATCCGGTCGGGCTCTTCAGCTTGTTCTCGGGATGGCGGATTGTGGCCCCATCGAACGCATTTGATTATATCGGCCTTTTCAACACGGCGGTTCGCTACCATGATCCGGTACTCATCATCGAGCATGCCGACTTGTACGAACAAAAAGGGCCGGTCCCGCTCGATATGCTCGATTACTTTGTGGCCTACGGCAAAGCCAACGTGGTGCGGCCCGGCAAAGATGTCACCTGCCTGACCTATCTGACAGGGGTCCACGACGCCGTGGCAGCGGCCGAAGAATTGGCCCCAGAAGGGCTGGATGTCGAAGTGGTGGATCTGCGCACCCTGGATTACTCCGGTTTGGATTTTGCCACCATCGGTCAATCGATTGAGAAAACAGGCCTGGTGATTATCCTTGAGCAGGTGCCCCGCAGCATGGGAGTGGCCAGTCGTATCAGCGATGAGATTCAAGAACGATTTTATGACTTTTTGGACGCTCCCATTGAAAAGATTACGGCTCCCGATGTACCTCCCCCCGTATCCCGAGCGCTCGAAGCCGCCATGCTTCCCGATCTCAATTACATAAAAGAGAGGTTACGCCGGGTCGGTAGTGCTTGATAACGAATGACTTTTCAATAATCAATTCCGGATTAGGAGGATATGGTCATGTTCAAACGGGTGGATCACGTTGGCGTGAGCGTCAAAAACATAGAAAAGGCGATTTCATTTTACAGCGATGTTGTCGGAATGGAAAAGGTAATGGACCGTGAGTTTGACTCTCCCCTTGCCCGTATTATCGGCATCGAGG
>JAQAZR010000392.1:0-3176 GCA_032127235.1 Deltaproteobacteria bacterium | reverse complement strand
CCCTGTTCGACGCGGATGTCCTCCACACCGGCTGCGAATGCCTGCCAAAAGCCGCCCTGACCGCCGAACTCCTTAACGAGGTCGATGTTCTTGATGCCGCCGAGCCAGGCGTTGGGGATCGGGACGCCCCAGAGGCTTATGCCCCTCAGCGCCACTACCGGGCGGCCTTCGGCGAAGCGCAGTTCCAGTCCGGCCGCCACCTTGAGCGTTTTGCCGCCGAAAAGCGGCATGTCCGAATCGAGCGGGACCAGCAGTTTGGCGCTGGCCAGGTTTTCAGACAGGTCGATGGCCAGCTTGCGGGCCAAATCCGTGTTGGTGGCCAACAGGGCGTTCAGCTCACGTTCTGTAAACGTGACGTCCCGGCGGGCACCTTTTTCGCTGTAAGGTTCCGGCGAAAGGGTGTCGGCCGGTTGTCGAACTTTGTCCGACTTGCCGGCAGCCGGTTCGCGGGAAGACGGCCTGACGGGCCGTATTTGATCCAGCTGATCGATCTTGGCGTTCAGGGCTTTTTTTTCGCGGGCATCGAGGGTTACCGGCTTGAACTCGCTGGGGAACAGGTAGCGTGTCGTCAACCAAACGGTCAATATCGATGTGATCGCCGCAATGGCAATGACCAGCAGGGCGGTCTTCAATAGGCTGCGGTTCGACGAGGGCTCCGGCGACCGATTCAATTCCGGTGAGTTCTGCATGACGGGCCTTTCGGAAAATGTTGATGTTTGAAATGGACAGGACAGCGTGACGATATCCTATTATTTGATGATCACTGCGTCAACCGGCTGAATGTAAAAGTTTACCGAGAACCGTTGGGGAGATCCCGGCAATTTCGGCATTCGGCTTCAAATTACGCATCGTCAGGCCGGGATCAACTGCCGCCATTAGATTTGTTTCAAAAGGTTGTGGCTCCGGCAGCTCCCGTGCAGCCTTTTAAACCGCAAAGATGTTGACGTCGGTTTCTATACATTTGTACAAAATGCCCCAGAAGGATTTTCATGAAATTTTAAAGTTAAAGAGAGGGGGAAGGGATATGACCAGTGAGTCTTTTTCGAAATCGAATGTGCCGTTTCGCCCAGTATGGCCGGTGTCGGCATTCGCCCGGTTAATAAATCGGTTCTACCGTATTCCACTCTTTTTAGTTGCGGCGGTCGTCATCACCGGCTGTACGGCAATTCTGCCAAAAGTCCCGCCGCTCGGTTCGGAAGGCACCTCTTTACCCGGCAAAGTGGTCTGGCACGATCTCGTAACCCCCGACATGGACAAGGCCAAGAATTTTTACGCCGGCCTGTTTGACTGGAGTTTCGAGGAACTATCGGATGGGTACGCCCTCGCGCGTCACAACGGTCGTCTCGTGGCCGGCGTCGCCAAACTCGATCGGTCCGGGCGATCGAGCAACTGGTTGCCGTTGGTGTCGGTCCCGGATATGGACCGGTTGCTGACGGAGGCGACCGTCGCGGGCGGCAAAATCATTCTGAAACCCTTCGATCTGCCGAGCCGGGGACGTGTCGCCGTTCTCAGGGATCCGCAGGGGGCGGCTTTCGGCGTGGTGCAAAGCAGTCATGGCGATCCGGCGGACCGCAAGGCGGATGTCAACGAGTGGTTGTGGAATGAGGTCTGGACCGACGATGTCCCTTCGGCGGTCACCTTCTACCAAACGGTCGGGGGGTACCGTTTGGCCGAGAAAACCGTCGGCGATATTCAATACCGCTTCCTGGAACGGGACGGACAGCCGCGCGTCGGTTTACTCGACAAGCCAAGCCCTCACATTGGTAATACCTGGGTGGCCTACATTCGGGTCGCCGATGTCGACGCGACGGTCAACAAGGCCAAAGCCTTGGGGGGAAATGTGTTGATGGCGCCCACCGTTACGGTGCGCAACGGGACGGTGGCTGTTATCGCGGATCCCAACGGGGCCGGTTTTGTCGTGCAGGAGTGGAACAAATGAAAACAAATGCCATAAACTCAAAGCTGTCTTTGAGTGATATTCACAAGATGGCGGCTGAAAGGAGCAACATAATGAAAAAATGGTTATGGGGTTTCATCATCGCGACCCTCATACTGGGAGTACTGGTCGCTTGTTCCCCCTACGCGGGTCTGGATATTGGGATACCGTTCAAACTCGGTCCGGTTTACGTCAACCCGAGCATCGGCGTCGGTGGGTATTTATAATTGGAAGAGATCGTCGACTCGGGATGCTGGGCCGTGCGCCAACAACACCACCTTATTTTTAAAGGGACATCTTAATGACGGTTGACAAAAAAGTTTTCATTTATCGAATCGATCGCGATGACCATGTGGTCTATGTTGGTGATAACTGGCAAGCCTTCGCAGATGAGAACGGTGCAACGGCTGCTTGTTCCCCCGATTTTGTTTTGGGTCGATCTTTATGGCACTTCATTTCAGATGCTGAAACAGAACACCTCTACAAAATATTGGTTGAAAGGGTGCGAATCAGTCGATCATCTATTCGGGTGCCGATTCGGTGTGATTCGCCCGGCCTGCGTCGGTTTATGGAAGTCGAAATCCACCCCTTAAAGGATAATGTTGTCGAATTTAGAAGCAGCGCTCTGCGAGTGGAACCCAGAGAAAGTGTTGATTTGTTAAGGGGTGATATATCAAGGACTGAAGATCTCCTCCGGATTTGCAGTTTTTGTAAAAAAATTGACATGTCGAAAAATCATTGGGTCGAAACCGAAAGGGCCGTCAAGGAACTCGATCTGTTCGGCCCCAAGGCATTGCCCTTGCTGACGCATGGTGTGTGTCCATCATGCTATGAATCTTGGGTAGCCGATTTGGACCTGGATACAGAATAGTCACTCCAGGATTTTACCATTCAACGCGCTTACAATATTTACCAAAATGGAAGAAATCGTCGACATCGGCAGCACGGAATTCCGTCGCGGGAATCTCAAGCGGCGGCTGCTGCGCATCGTGGTGCCGATTGCCTGTGTGGCGCTCATGATGGCGTCTATCCTCGGCATCGCGTTGTACAGCTACTCGAACAATCGCAGGGATGCTCTGGCACTTTCGGAGGACGTGCTGGCGTCACTGGACCGCCGGATTGCGACCGAAGTGCGGACATTTCTCTCCCCGGCGTCCGATTTGGTCAAAATTGTCGACCGCACCCTGGTTGCGCCGTTTTCAGGGGTCAACCGGAGGGATCTGGCCGAGCCCCTGGCCAC
>JAQAZR010000391.1:0-7523 GCA_032127235.1 Deltaproteobacteria bacterium | reverse complement strand
TTCGGCTACGGCCTGTCCGACGAGCATCGTTCGGGTCAACAGACCGGCTTCCTTCGGATTGTTGCCGATTGCCTCGCAGGCTTTCGCAGCCGTCATGCCCTCGCCGACTCCCGGGCCGATAGCACCGAGTCCCATGGATATTCCTGCTCCGATGAATGCTGCTGCCTTGACAATATCTGCACCTTCGATTGCCATGTCACCCTCCTCTTTAATTCAAAATGAATTAAAACTGCTTGTTTGAAATTATGATGCTCGGCACGACAAGTTGCCGAGTCGACCTAACGGTCATCGGGCTGATGATGAAAAAACAGTCCCGGAAAGGGTTCAAACGACGAATATGAGAACTAAGCTGATCACCATGGCGTAAATTGAAGTGGATTGAGATACCGCTTGGCCGACCAGCATGGTTCGCATGAGATCTCCGGCATAGGCTGTATTCCTGGCAACCCATTTAACGGCACCTTCAGCGGCCATGCCGTTTCCGATTCCGGGACCGATGCCACCGAATCCCGTGCAGATGCCGGCCGACAAAAGGGCCATCGCGGCGGCAATGGCCTGGGATTCCGGAAAGGCCTTGAACAGAAGGATGAAGCTGACCAGCAGCCCGAAGATCGATGGTGTCTGGGCCACCGCCTGGCCCACCAACATGGTGGTGGTCACGCTGCCGACCGATTCCGGATTCCGGGCGATCCCCTCACAGCTCGCACCAGCGGCCATGCCGCCGCCATATCCCGAACCAATGGCCGCCAGTCCGGTGCTGATGCCGGCGCCGATGAGGGCCGCCCACGTCGGAGAAACCGGCTCGCGGCTGAAATCCATGAAGATCAGCATCAGGGAGACGACCATGGAAAAGATCGCCGGAGTCTGGCAGACGGCGGAACCGATGAGCATGTTGGTGGTTAAGCGCGTTCCGACGGCGGGTTGCCGTGACATACCGAGACAGCACTGACCACCGGGCAACCCGGAGCCGATGCCGGAACCGATGGCGCCGAAGCCCATACTGAGACCGGCACCGAATAAAGCAGCCGCTTTCAAAGGGGTTGCGCTGGGAACGTTCATAAAAAGCAGTAAAATAGAAATCACCAGGGCAAATATGGACGCAGATTCGGCCACCGCCTGACCCACCAGCATGTTTTTGAAGATGTCATCGGAAATTTCAGGATTGCGGGACACCGCCAAATTGGCTTGCGCGGCAGTATAGCCCTCCCCGATCGCCGCGCCGATGGCACCCAATCCCATGGCGATGCCGCCTCCGGCATATGCACTGAGCTTTATGATTGTCTGGACGTCTAATTGCATACCTACTTCACCTGTACGGAGATATAGACGACTGTGAGCATGGTGAACACAAAAGCCTGAATCGTTCCAACGAAAAGTCCGAAAAACGCGTTGAGAAAAGGCGGCAAAATGATGTTGTAACAGAGGTAGGACACCACCAGGATAATGATGGAGCCCCCCATGATATTGCCGAAGAGCCGGAAAGAAATGGAAATTATCTTTGCCAGCTCGCCGATGACGTTCAACGGCATCATGAAAAAAATGGGCTGAAAATACTCCTTGATGTAGGCTTTGAACCCCTTTGACTTGATGGCGGCATGGTGGGCGAGAACGAATCCCATGAGACCGAGGCTCAACGGCGTATTCAGGTCTTTGGTCGGCTCTTCCAGGTGCGGGATAATCCCCAACCAGTTTGACAGCAACAGGAACATGAAGAGCGCACAAATGAGCGGGGCGTAAAATCTGGCTTTTTCCTTGTCGAGCGCATCTTCCGTCAGTTTATAGAATTGCTCGACGAAAAGCTCCCCCAGAACCTGAAGCGGTTTGGGAACGATACTGCTTTTCCGGGCAGCCGCCATACCGAAAACGAGGAGGAAGGAAATGACAATCCATGTCATAGCGATCACCTCCAGGTTCAAGGTAATCGTGTAGCCGAAAACCGTTATGATCAGCTGATGGACAAGACCGAGTTCACCCATTTGTTGTTCACTCTCAGGATGTTTTTTTTCGTGTTACCGGAATTTGTATGCCGAGGTGATCGGCAACGATGACGACCTGTACCATGAAAACGCCGATAATGGCCGATAATATGTGGAACTGCTCATATTTGACGGCAATAACCAAAGGCACGGCCAATAAAAGGTACCGCAGGAGCATCGAAACCAGGGAGATGGAAAAGGTTGATTTACTCGATCGACCGAGTTTGAGAGGCAACATTTCACCCATGAGGATGAAGTTGACCACACTGAAAAGAGTCCCCAAAACAAGGCCTTTTCCCAGCGAGTTCTGGCCGATCAAGAAGGCGCCGAAACCAACGATGACGGCAACCGCCAGGGCTCTGGAACCGTATTTTTTCTGTGTACTCCTAATCGATTCCATTTTGTCGTCCTTGTTTGTCTTTCTCCTTGTCACGGATGATCTCCATGACCTGCCGGTAAACGACGTTAGCACCACCGATAACGCCCAGTATGATAAATACGGTGATGAAAACCCCCTTGGTGCCCAGCCACTGATCGAGCTTGAGACCGATAAAAAAACAAAAGGCAATGCACCCCACCATTGTCAACCCGATTTGCATGACAATGGTCAGGTTTTCGGTCCATGGGCGATTTTTCTTGTAGTCGAAACTCATTGATGCGCTCCATTTGCGGAGCGGGCATTACCATCACTCTTATCGAGAGTCAATCAGATACCACAAAAGAAAAAAAATGCAACCGTAATCTATGCCTAAAATGCTCATTAAATAAAGAATTCGATTCAGTTTATACGCCCTGTTCAATACGCGGCGGGTTGAAAAAATACTTCTTAGAAGCCAAAAATATGGATCAAGATTTACCGGTTTCGGCGAAAATTATTGATATTTAAAAACGATGCCATTAGGATGGTATTTAATGTATTTCTGCGCATGCCAAATCAACCTTATAAATGTACAGGGGAGGTCATTATGGCCGTGCTGACGATCTCCAGGCAGTTCGGGGCTGGCGGCATCACGTTGGGGAAAAGGGTTGCCAAAAGACTTGGGTACACTTTCTACGACAATGAAATCATCCAGATGGTCGCCAAAAAGGCCAAAGTTTCTCCCCACTGGGTCGAATCGATGGAAAAGGAGGCCGGGGGAAAGATCGAACGGTTGATTTCCGGTCTGGTTTCAAAAAGTTTTTTCGACCGCATCCTGGACGACCGTCACGGCTATATCGATGAAGAGATATATGTTGACCTCCTGCACAAGATCATCAAGACGATTGCAGGGGAAGGCAACGCCGTGATTCTCGGCCGGGGCAGTCAGTTTATCCTCAAAGACAATGAAGAGACCATTCACATTCTATTGGTGGCTGACAGGGAATACCGCATCAAGTTTATCGAAGAAAAATACGAACTGTTTACCAAACACGCTGTTCAGACCATCAACAGTGAGGATAAAAGAAGGATCAACTTATATCGCAAATTCGGAAAAGAGGATTACGACAGTTGGGTCCATTATCACGTGGTCCTCAACATGAGCCGCGTCGATTTAGACGTGGCCGAAAAGCTGGTCTGCAAACTGGTACACCCCTCATAGTGCGATTCAATGACCGGTATTCGAGCCGAACGGCCCGGCTGCCGGCCATCGATCGCCTCGTCCCGCTGTCTTTTATTACGCAGGCACCAAATCCAATATGAGCTTGACCCCCGTCTGCATGTTCATTTTTGCCATGTTCAACACCAGGTGATAGAGGGCCGGATTGTCATAATCGGTCTTGCCGATTTTGCGATAAAGATTGAGCCGGCGCTTATCTTCGCGGTTGACGACTTGCGCGGCCCGGCTTTCAGAAAAATCGTAGTGTTCCATCATGAATTTGACGCGGTTTTCGACATTATTGATCAAGAGGACGTGGTAGGCGTCGGGATGATCGTGGAGAATGTACTGACTGCCGCGCCCCAGGATGACGACGTTGCCTTCTTCTGCGATCTGCGCAATAATGACGACCAGGTAGTCCAGATAAAGCCTTTCGTCCAGATAACCGCGTTCATCCTTGAGAATACGGTCCACCAGGCGCTTGGAAACCATGCTGGAGACGACCCTGGAAAGCTTGCCGCCGGCTTCCTTTTCAATTGATTCGACCCAATGGGGTGACACATTGGCCGCTTCGGCAACCATCTGAATGATGTCGTCATCGGCGAACGTGTAGCCGAGCTTGTCGGCAATCATTTTTCCAACGGTCTTGCCCCCCGCGCCGAATTGCCTGGAAATGGTAATTACCGCCATTAATTCCTCCTGTGTATTTATATTTTTTCCGGCGGGATGAGCAGGGTCGGGTAGGCCGACTTTTCGGCGATGCTTCGCGGTGTGCTGCCGAGCCATCGTTCCACCCAACTCGCTTTTCCGGATGATCCCATGACAATCAGGGTTGCCTGGCATTCCCGCGCGGCCTTCTCGATCTCCTGTTCCGGGTTGCCGACGTAAACATGAGAGCGCGCGGCAATCCCCTCGGCCTCGAAAGTTCTGCAGATCTCATCCATTTGACGACGCATTTTCTTGCGCGTTTTTTGAATCGCCATGGCCGAACCGCTGAGCGTCTTTTGCGCGGCAACGTGCACGACATGGATTTCCTTTATAACATTTTTTAATTCCTTCAGGTAATCAACGGCCTTCAGGCTGGCTGGCGACCAGTCGGTTGCCAGAACGGGTCGTTCGAAAGGCGTATCAAGGGCGAACGAACTCTCCGACAGGTACTTGTAAACGAGCACAGGTCTTGCTGTCCGGTGCAGCAACTCGGTGATGTCCGATCCCGCGTACAACTGCTCGATCACACCCTTCTGCGACCGCCCGATCACGATCAGATCGGCTTCCTCTTTCTGGGCAGCCTTGATCACCTCGCCCACCAGGCTGCCGACGACAATGTAGACACCGACCTCCATGCCCTGCTCGAAAAGGTTCTCCGCCCAATCGATGAAGCGGATGTTGGCGGTTTCGCGCAGCCGGATCTCCGCTTCCTTGTTGTATCCGGTGCCCCGGCGCATGGCCACCCGTTCTCTCTCGATGACGTTGACGAAAACCACATGTTCGAGGGCGGCTTTGCGCAGACTCAGAAGTGATTGGAGAGCGTCTAAGCCCAGCTCCTCGAATTTGGTGACAAACAGCAGTTTCTTGATTTTCATGGCATGTGTCGTTCTTAGTCGAATGGGGAAGACATTCGCCCGCTGGATCAACCGATAATTTTTTTGATTGTCGCAGCCAACTCTTCGGCTTCCACCGGTTTTTCCAGATAGGCTTCGGGCTCGGGAACGGTGGCATCACCGAACTCCGCCAGTACCTTTTGGGACCGCAGGAAGGACTTTTCAGCTATTCCAGACAGCATGATGATGGGTATGTGTTTCAGATTCTTGTCCGTTTTGAGTTCGCGGTACAACCGAATGCCGCTTTCACGGGGCATGAGGACATCGAGAATGACCAGATCCGGTTTTTCCTGTTTGGCCAAGTTTCTGCCTTCTTCGCCATTGGTGGCCACCAGTGGCGTATACCCGTGTTCTTCGAGAACCGTCACGTTAAATAAGCGAACATCCGGGTCATCGTCGACGACCAGAACTTTTTTACCCATGGTGAATCCTCCTTGTCTATAGTTTTCTATCGAACGCTAGATTTTGTAATTTTTTTTTCACCGGCGGCTTCGAAGGGCAGGTGGATGGTAAAGGTCGTTCCTTTACCCGGCGCCGAGATCACGTCGATCTGCCCGCCGTGTTCTTCGACGAGTTTGCGGGTCACCATCAAGCCGAGGCCCGTCCCCCGATGCCCCTTCGTACTGAAAAAAGATGTAAACAGCCTTTCGCGGACCTCTTTGCTCATACCGGCGCCATTGTCGGTGACGTCAAACCGGATGCTGTTGTCGTCTTCGGGCGTCGTCACTATGGCGACCTGCCACTTTTTGCCGGTGTCTTCATCGAACAGGCAGGCATCAATGGCATTTGTCATGAGATTGAGCAGCGCATCGTGGATGATGCGCGGATCCATCGACACTTGAGAGATCGAAGGATCGAGAGATGTCTTGATCTCAACCCGGCTTTCCCGCGCCTTTTCGGCAAGCAGCTCTGCCACGTCCGCGGCAATTTCGTTCGGGAAGCAGTCTTCGAATTCGGGCTCTCTCTCTTTGGAGTAGGTCAAGAGGTCCAAAACCAATTCCGAGGTGCGCCCGATGTTCCGCTTGATCATGTCCCAGCCGCTCTTGAGTTTTGCAGTATCGTCTTTTTTGATTCCTAAGTCAACCAGATAGCTGCCGCCCTTGAGTCCGTGTAAAATGTTCTTGAGTCCGTGGGCCAACCCGGCTACGGTCTGACCGACGGCGGCCAGCCGTTCGGCCTTGAGCAATTCGTGTTCGAGACGCTTGATTTCCCGCAGGTCCTGGAAAAAAGCGACGCTTCCCATTTTGCGGTCGTTTTCATGCAGAATCGACCCCGAAAACCGAACCGGAATGCTTTCGCCGTTTCCGGATACGATCGATGTTTCCTGCCAGGGAAACTCCTTCAACCCCTTTTCTTCCGTCACCCCGGCCACAAACAAATCGACTATTTCCGGGGTGTAGAGCTCCTGTATCTGCATTCGATGAATGACGTCCTGCTGCGGATAGCCGAAAATTCGCTCTGCACCGGGATTGTAAATGACGATTCTCAACTCTTCGTCCGTGGCCACGATGCCGTCATTCGAGCTCCGAATCAACTTGGCCTGGAAGTTCGAGCGGCGCCTGATCTCACGGGTTGCCGCTTCGACCTTGAGTTCGAGGGTGGTGGTGTACTCCCGCAGCTGCTGCTTGATATGGATCTTTTCTTGCGCGCGTTTGAGGGCAATTGTCAGCTGTTTGTCCCTCACCGGTTTGTTGATAAAATCCGAGGCGCCATAGTGTAAGGCCTCGATGGCTGAATCGATGTCACCATGGCCGGTAATGATAATCACTTCGGTTTCATCGCTGATATGTTTAACTTCTCTTAGGACCTCGATCCCGTTCATACCGGGCATTTTGATATCCGTGATGACGAGTTCGGGTGTTTCGCGTGCGAATATGGCCACGGCTTCTTCACCACTTGATGCGGTCAGCACCCCATAGCCGTCGGCCCTGAGGGAAATGCCGAGCACTCGCAATATATCGGGTTCGTCATCGACGAGCAGTATCCTGTTCATTTTTCTTCGGTTAACCTTGCAGCCGGAAATGTGAGCTTGAAAGTGGTGCCTTCACCTAATTTGCTTTCGATGTCGATGGTTCCGTCGTAGTCTTTAACGATACCGTAGCTGATGCTGACGCCCAGCCCGGTCCCCTTGCCGACATCCTTGGTGGTGAAAAATGGTTCAAACAATTTGCCGATGACCTCGGTGCTCATACCGATACCACTATCCGAAACGGTAACCGATACGACACCGTTTTCGGCCCAGGATTTGATTTTGAGCAATTTTTCCGAGTTGGCGAACTCTGGCCGGGCGAGTTTTTCGTCCATGGCATCGACGGCATTGGTCACCAGATTGATGAAAACCTGTTCCAGTCGGTTGTGATCGGCCATGA
>JAQAZR010000390.1:0-2938 GCA_032127235.1 Deltaproteobacteria bacterium | reverse complement strand
GTGGAAGACGAGAAGTACTTCGATAAGCTTTTCGCCGGCTGGTATGAAGAGCAGGCCCGTAAGATCCGGGGCGGATGATCCGGCCGCAGAGAACAAAAGGGCATATTGGTTGGTGGGGAACCAAACCCTCTGCCGAACGATTTGTGAAGGCAATGACTTTTCAGCAGGACGAAATATTTAAGGCCATGGCGGATCCGGCTTTCTATCCGCATCCGGCGGAAGAGGTGCGGCAACGGGAAACCCATATTTCAAGGGTTTTTTTGACCGGAGAATTCGTTTACAAAGTCAAAAAAGAGGTCAACCTGGGGTTTGTCGATTACAGCAGCCTCGAGAAACGCCATTATTTCTGCCGACAGGAAACCGATCTGAATCGGCGTCTCTCCAGCGGGGTCTATCTGGGGGTCGTGTCGATCACACACGATCACGACCGATTTGCGCTGGGAGGTACCGGCGTGCCGGTTGAGTATGCCGTGAAGATGCGGCAGCTGACGGAGGCGGGCACGATGGTGCGGCAGCTGCAGGCCCGTAAGATCGGAAGCACTGAAATCGAAGACCTCGCCCGGCGGTTGGCTGATTTTTACGCCGTAACAGTCGGCAGTCCGGAGATCGATTTTTACGGTTCCTTGGAAACGGTCCGACGCAACTGCGAAGAGAACTTTTCCCAGGTCGAAGGCTTCTTGGGAAATGCCCTTGAGGAAAGGCCGTTTCAAATCGTGCGGGCGGCCACCCGGTCTTTTCTTCAACGAAAAAGATGGTTGTTCGAAAATCGCGTCGCAACCGGTCGGATTAGAGACTGTCATGGCGATCTGCGTTCCGGGCACATTTATTTCGACAACGGGATTCAGATAGTCGACTGCATCGAGTTCAACGACCGCTTCCGATACGGCGACATTGTTTCCGACCTGGCTTTTTTGGCGATGGATCTCGACTTCGAGGGATTTCCGGAAGCGGCCCGGGAGTTGGTCAATGCGGTTGTGCACGGTGCCGCCGATCCGGATGCCTTCGCCCTGCTCGATTTTTACAAATGCTACCGGGCCATGGTGCGGACAAAGGTGGCGTGCCTGCGCCTGTCCGAATTGGGGTCGGGCGAATACGCCTACCACAAAACCCGCCGCGAGGCGGGGCAGTTCCTGGCGCTCGCCTACCGCTATGCGCTGCAGTTCACAAGGCCCCTGATCTGGGTGGTCTGCGGTCTGCCGGCATCTGGTAAAAGCACCATCGCCGATGCTTTGGGAAAGATTCTCGGTCTTGAGATTCTGCGATCGGATGTTATCCGCAAACAGCTGTTCGACCTTCCGGCCGAAACGGCGGTGATTCAACCCTTCGAGGAAGGCATCTACTCCCGGGAGGTCAGCGCCCTGACCTACGGAAGGCTCCTGCTTCAGGCCCAGGACCGAATTTCGGCCGGCCGGTCGGTTATCCTGGACGCCACTTACGGGAGCAGCCGACAGCGGCAAGAGGTTCTGCGGCTGGCGCAGGATTCGGATGCCGATGTCCTCTTTATCGAGTGTGTCGCCCGGCCCGATATGCTGATCGAGCGGTTGCGGCGGCGCGAAAACGGCCCCTCGGTGTCCGATGCCCGGGAACAGCACTTCCGACAGCTCCAGGAGCGGTTTGAGCCGCTGGAAGATATCCGGGAGGAGTTGCACCTGCGGGTCGACACCGAAGAGCCCCTTCAGCCGAACCTGAACCGGATCCTCAGCCACGACAATTTTCCGCCCTCCAAAGCGATCAGCGTTTGATCGGATCACCGACCCCTTTCTAAAAATCAGTGTTTTCGCCGATGAATTTAGTGTACCTTTTCCAGCCGTGTCCCGTTACATCTAAAAAAGGTCGAGTCTCTTTCAAGGTGGAAAAGTTCACATCTTTTTACAAGAAACACAAGGATAGGCTCTTTTCGTATTTACTCAAAATTACGGGCGATTATTATTTGGCGGCCGATATCATGCAGGAAAGCTTTACGCGTTATCTCGAAAGGTACGGAAAAGAAGGCAGTCCCGCGCTGCTCTACACCATCGCGCGCAACGCCGTGATCGACAGCTTTCGCAAACAGGACCGCGGCACGCGATCCCTGGAAGAGCGCGACCATATCGGCAACGATCAAGAAGAACACTACCTCGTGCGGGACGAATGCCGCCGCGTGCTTTCGGCTCTGCAGAAACTCGAACGGGATGAGAGGGACGTCTTGACGCTGGTCGTCAGCAGCGGGTTGTCCTATCGTGAGATTGCCGGAGTGACCGGGCTGAGCGAGGCCAACGTGAAAGTAAGAGTCCATCGGGCTCGCCTGAAACTCAAAAAAATTTTTGCGGAAAGGCAAATATGAAGAGCGAACTGATCAGCTTGTTCATCGATGATGAACTCGACCTGGACGACAAGCTGTCTTTTGTCGAGACGGTGCACGCCGAGGCTGTTTTCAAGAACGAAACGATCGAGCTGCTGAACCTGGAAAAAATGCTGCGCGCGGACGGGGTCGAACGCGTGCCGGAAGTGCATTTCAAGGAGCGACGCGCCTGGCGTTTTCCGCGTCTGCGCCCGATTTACCCATTGGCAGCGGCCCTGGCCATGTTGCTGCTGTTCCTGGTTACTTCCATGCCGCAACAGGAAAACACCAAAGTGCCCTATCGTTTCGTTATTTATCAACCGGATGCGACCCGGGTCGAAATTGCCGGCAGTTTTTCGGGGTGGAGATCGATACCGCTTAAAAAAGTCGGCACGGAAGGTTACTGGGAAACCGTCCAGACGGTGCCGCCCGGAGAGTACCGGCTGTGTTACATCATCGAAGGCGATAAGCGGATTCCCGACCCGACGATCGTGGCCCGCGAAAAGGACGATTTCGGCGGCGAAAACTCGATTCTCGAGGTGATCAACAAGTCGTGAAATATCATCCGCTCCTATTGAGCGCACTCGCCGTTCTGCTGTCAGCGTGCAGCGCGCATCA
>JAQAZR010000389.1:0-6804 GCA_032127235.1 Deltaproteobacteria bacterium | reverse complement strand
AATCCTTAATCGTTTAATATTAAATGAATATACCGGAACAGATTCGCAGATGACAAGCGATCAGGCATTTTGTCCGAGAGCCTGTGTAAAACTGATGCTGGCGGCCAATACCGTTAAAAGGAGGTAACATCGATGAAAGTTTTGATCGTTTTTTATTCAACCTACGGCCACGTTTACAAAATGGCGCAAGCGGTTGCGGAGGGCGCCAAAGAAGTCGCCGGAGCGCAGGTCGAGATGCGGCGTGTGCCGGAAACATTGCCTGCGGATGTCCTTCAGAAAATGGGTGCGGTTGACGCCCAAAAAGCGTTTGCCAACGTTCCGATATGCAAGGTCGAGGAACTGGCGTCGGCCGATGCAATTATTTTCGGCACACCCACGCGGTTCGGCAACATGTGCGGACAGATGCGGCAGTTTCTGGACGCCACCGGACAGCTTTGGTCACAGGGTGCATTGGTGGGCAAGGTCGGCAGCGTTTTCGCCAGTACGGCCACGCAACACGGCGGTCAGGAGTCCACTCTGCTCTCCTTCCACATCACCCTGCTGCACCAGGGCCTGGTCGTGGTCGGGTTGCCGTATGCTTTTCAGGGACAGATGCGAAACGATGAAATCACCGGCTGCTCGCCGTACGGAGCAACCACGATCGCGGGCACCCAAGGTGAACGAACGCCGACCGAAAACGAATTGGCCGGTGCCCGCTTCCAGGGCAAACACGTGGCCGCTATTGCCGCCAAGCTGGCAAAATAATCATCCCGGCCGTATCGTTCGGTACGGCGCATCGATTGGTCGATGCGCCGTTTTTTACTCAAAGCGTCTTTTTCTTCATAATCGCCAGCATGGTATCATCGACTTTGGCCATTCCGACGGCACTGATTTTGCTCAGATTCCGAATCGTCTCTTCGGGGGTCTTGCCCACAAATCCTTCGGCCTCTGTAATGCCATGATTGTTCAGTGCCATGTAGGCCGACCGGATGGCCGAATCAGCGGAACTCACCACCTTCAGCGCACACCCGCCCTTTGCCCCGTCGCACAGCATGCCGCCGAGATCACTGATGAGATTGTTCACGGCAAAGGTTATCTTGCCCATGTGGTTGCCTTTTTGCTGGTAGACGATGGCCACCGCAGCCCCAACGCGGGAAAAACCTCGTTTTTGAGTACTTCTTTGAGAATGTTCACCGGTACCGTTTTCATTGTTGACGCTAAGGGTTCACGAAAAAATAAGTTCGCAATTTTGGGCGTTGAGGCGCTCGCCTGGCAAGGCGCGAAAACGCAGGAATATCTGGATATTCCGAGTTTTCGCAACGCAGCCAGACGGGGTGCATCGGCGTCCAAAATGTGAAGTTATTTTTGAGTGAGCCCTAGGCCGCCCTTTTGCTCGTGCCTCTGGAACCGCGCTGCATGTGGCGCTTCTGGGCCGACAGCACGGCTTTGCGCATGCGCACGGCCCGGGGGGTCACCTCCACCAGTTCATCTTCGCGAATAAAACTGATGGCCTGTTCGAGGGTCGGTGGTTTGATCGGTGACAGGATGACGTTTTCGTCCTTGCCGGCGGCCCGCATGTTGGAAAGTTTCTTTTCCTTGCAGGGGTTGACATCGATGTCCTCGCCGCGATTGTGCTCGCCCACGATCATGCCCTCGTACACCGGATCCCCCGGCACAACGAAGAGGCGGCCGCGGGGTTCAAGATTGAACAGGGCATACGGAACGGCAGTACCGGTGCGGTCGGCCACGATAGAGCCGGTAAACCGGCTGGGGCACTCCCCCCGGAAGGGTTCGTAGCCGTCGAAGAGGGCGTGCATGATGCCGGTGCCGCGGGTGTCGGTCAAAAATTCGTCGCGGTATCCGATCAAGGCGCGGGCGGGCACCGAGAACTCGATTCGGACCCGGCCCTTTCCGTTGTTGACCAATTTGGTCATCTTGCCCTTACGCAATGACAGTTTTTCAGTGACCACGCCGAGGAAGCGCTCCTCGCAGTCAACCAGCAGCCGTTCGATCGGCTCGAGCTTCAGGTTGCCCTCGTAGCGATAAATGACTTCGGGTCGGCCGACACAGAATTCAAAATCTTCGCGCCGCATCGTCTCGATGAGAATCGCCAATTGAAATTCTCCCCGGCCCTTGACCACGGTCGCATCCCGATCTTCGCCTTCCTCCACCTGGATGGCCACGTTGCCCAGGGTTTCCTTCAACAGGCGATCACGAATCCGGCCGGCCTGGACGTACGTGCCATCCCTACCGCTGAAGGGCGAGTCGTTGATCACGAATTTCATCGACACCGTCGGTTCATCCACGCTGATCCGCGGCAATGCCTGCGGCGCATCGAGATTACAGATCGTATCGCCGATCTTGACCTCCTCGATGCCGGCCAGAACCACGATGTCACCGGCTTGAACCTCATCGACATCCCGCAGCTTCATGCCCTCGAAAACCTGAAGCTTGGAGACCTTGAGCGGCACGCTTTCGCCGGACTTACCGATGCACACCATGCTGTCCCGGGAACGTGCCGTGCCGTTGAAGATCTTGCCGACCGCCAGCCGGCCCAGGTAATCCGAATAGCCGAGGTCCGACACCCGCATCTGGAAGGGTGCCGTGGGGTTGTATGACGGACCGGGAACCGCCGTCAGGACCGTGTCCAGAAGCTCGTGCAGGTTTTTTCCCTTTTCATCCATTCTCTTCTGAGCAATACCCTCGCGGCCGATGGCGTAGAGCAGGGGGAATTCGAGTTGATCGTCGGTGGCGTTCAGGTCGATCAAGAGATCGTAGATTTCATCCTGGACCTCTTCGGGTCTGGCGTCCTGCCGGTCGATTTTATTTTTGACCACAATGATCTTCAGACCGGCTTCAAGGGCTTTTTTCAGGACGAAACGGGTCTGCGGCAACGGGCCTTCGGAAGCGTCGACGAGCAGAATGGCACCGTCGGCCATGGACAGCGCTCTTTCGACTTCACCACCGAAATCCGCATGCCCGGGTGTGTCGATGATATTGATCCGAACATTCTGCCACCTTACCGAGCAGTTCTTGGCCGCGATGGTAATACCGCGCTCCCGCTCCAGATCCATCGTGTCCATGAGACGATCGTCGACCGTCTGATTGTCCCTGAAAAGACCGCTCTGCCGGAAAATGGCATCGACCAGAGTGGTCTTACCGTGGTCGACGTGGGCGATGATGGCGATATTTCTCACGCTGTCGTTTGTCAGTGCTGCGGTCATGGTTCATGCCTTCCAACAAAACAGGCAGAGCCGCCGTTTGACTCTGCCTCAAAGATCGGTTGAACACCTGCTGCGGGACTGCGTTTGATCCGTCGCAGCTAAAATATCCCGCTCGAAAAGCGGACACTGCGGTGCGACCGGGTTGCAGTTGCAATGGTCGGTTTATCCTCGGACAAGCACAGGTGTTGAATGAGCGTCCACAGATGCATCAGTAGGGTTTAGAGTGCTTTGACATTCAACGCCTTCTCACCGCGCGGGGTCAGTTGAACTTCGAATGAGACGCGATCAGACTTCCGTAATCCGAAGTGCCCTTCGAAATCGACATTCGATTTGTGAAAAAAGATCTCGTTTCCGTCTTCGGCTTCGATAAAACCGTACCCTTTATCCTCACTGTACCATTTGATTCTGCCCTCAGCCATTATAATGGTGCTCCTTTCTCGAGGATACCAGTGTACAGATGTCAGGAGGTGATTTCGGGATCAGTCCGGCCGTATAGCAAACAGTATGCGCTGACAGCACCATTTATCCCAAATGTAATTCCCAATAAATGCACGCAGTCCATTTAATGTAAATGTAATGATTAAAAATAATTTTAAAACCTATATTGTATATCCGAATGGCGTGGGGATGTCAAATGCCGTATAAACGACATCTATTGTTCACGAACGAACTTGACAAGAAAGCGTGCGATCGATACGAAATCCGTATATAGACGAAACACCTGAATTTCAAACTACCCACACAGGAGACGTTGATGCTCACCAAACCTTACGCTTCATTATATGACCGCCTATCCGCTGTCATTCCGCCAAACCGGTTGATTGCCGACCCAATCCGAACCCTGGCCTACGGTACCGATGCCAGCTTCTATCGCCTGATCCCGAAAATCATCGTCAAAGTCGAAACCGAAGCCGAAGTCACGGTCGTGTTGGCGGCCTGCTGTGAGCTCAAAATTGCCGTCACTTTCAGGGCCGCGGGTACCAGCCTTTCCGGCCAGGCCCTGAGTGATTCGGTCCTGATGGTATTGGGGCCCGAGGGATGGCGCGATTGTCACATCAGTCCGGACTTGGGTGAAATCACCCTCGGCGTGGGCATTCTGGGTGCCGAAGCCAATAACTACCTGGCCCCATACGGCAAGAAGATCGGACCGGATCCCGCTTCGGTGAACTCGGCCAAGATCGGCGGCATCGTTTCCAACAATGCCTGCGGAATGGCCAGCGGTGTCGAAGACAACAGCATGGGCACGATGAAGGGCATGCGCATCATTTTTTCGGATGGCACAATCCTGGACACGCGGGATGAGAACAGCCGCAACGCGTTCATGAAAAACCGCCGGGACATTATCGATCGGGTGACAGCTCTCGCCCGAAGCCTCAGGGAAGATCCGGAAACCATGGCGCGTATCCGGCGGAAATATCAGATCAAGAACACCACCGGATACAGCGTCAACGCCCTGATCAATTATGACGATCCGATCGACATGATCCAGCACCTGATGATCGGAGCGGAAGGAACGCTGGGGTTTATCGCCGAGGTCACGTTCCGCACACTCGACGAACCGACCCACAAGGCAACTGCTTTGATGCTCTTTCCCGACATCGCCAGGGCCTGTGAGGCCGTCTGGCTGTTGAAAGAATGCCGCGTGAGCGCCGCCGAATTGATGGATCGGGTGGCCCTCCGTTCGGTGGAAGACAAGCCCGGCATGCCACCCTATATCAAGACCCTCGAAGAATCCGATACAGCCCTATTGGTCGAAACCGCTGCTGCCGATCCTGAAAGCCTGCAACGGCAGATAGAAGAGATCACTTCAAAATTCGACGATTTCGCCATGGCCCGCGAATTCGAGTTCTCGACCGATCCCGGTCAGGGGACAGCCCTGTGGAACATCCGCAAGGGTCTTTTCCCATCCGCCTGCATTGGCCGCCAGAAAGGGACGACGGTCATTATCGAGGACATCGCCGTGCCGATCGAACACCTCCGGGATTGTCTGCTCGAGTTGCAGGAACACTTCAAGCGCTACGACTACGAAGACACGATCATCTGGGGGCATGTCTTCGACGGCAACGTTCACTTCGTGCTGACGCTCGACTTCGCGGACGCCGGAGAAATCTCGAAATACAAGGCTTTCATGGACGATATCACCACGATGGTGGTGGACCAATACGACGGCTCCTTGAAGGCCGAGCACGGTACCGGTCGCAACATGGCGCCCTTTGTGAAGAAAGAGTGGGGTGAGCGGGTCTACGCCGCTATGCGCGAGATCAAGGCCATATTCGACCCGGACAACATGCTCAACCCCGGCGTCATCATCAACGACGATCCCGAGGCCCATATCAAGCATTTCAAACCGATGCCGAAGGCCCACGACCTGGTCGACACTTGCATCGAATGCGGTTTCTGCGAGCGCAGCTGCATGTCGCACGACTTTACCCTTTCAGCGCGTCAGCGTATCGTCGTGTATCGGGAGATGACCCGACTCGCCGTCTCGGGACAGGACCCCGAACGGCTCGCAGAGCTAAAAAAGGAATATGATTATTATGGCGACCAGACCTGCGCAGCCGACGGACTATGCGCCCTCACATGCCCGGTGGAAATCGACACCGGCAAACTGATCAAGGCACTGCGTGCCGATCAACTGTCGCCAATCGCACGTTTGGCGGGCCAAAGCGTGGCCAAACGGATGGATGTCGTCACCGAAGCCGGCCGAATCGGACTCGCCGTGCTCGACAGGGCTCATTCTCTTCTGGGAACCGAACGGATGACGGTCCTGGCCGATGCGGCGCGCCGATTGTCCCGCAATCGACTCCCACTCTGGACGCCGGCCATGCCCGGAGCGGCAGCCAAGGTGAAATCGAAAAACGGTGGACGACGCGGACCGGACGCGGTGGTCTATTTTCCATCCTGCATCAACCGGACCATGGGGCCTGCCAGGGGAAGCGAAGCGGTCTCTCTGACTTGCAAGACTGAAGAGTTGCTTCAAAAAGCCGGATTTGAGGTCATATATCCCGAGCGGATGAACCGATTGTGCTGCGGCATGCCGTTTGCCAGCAAGGGTTTGACCGCTGCGGCCGCGGACAAGGCCCGAGAGCTCGGCGAAGCCCTGTTGGCCGCCTCCGACAACGGCCGCCTTCCGATTCTCTGCGACATGAGCCCCTGTCTGTACCACATGAAGCAGACATTGGATGAGCGTTTAGGGCTTTACGAACCGGTCCGGTTCACCCTGACTTATCTTGTGGACAAACTCGAATTCGAAAAAATCCCTCAAACGATCGCTATTCACACGGTTTGCAGTGCTAAAAAAATGGGGCTCGAAGCCGATTTTCGGCGATTGGCGGAAATGTGCGCCGCCAAAGTGGTTGTGCCGGACATCACCTGCTGCGGCTTCGCCGGCGACAAGGGATTTACCGTGCCCGAGCTGAATGCCTTTGGGCTCAGGCGGCTGAAACAACAGCTACCGCCGGAGGTCAGCCATGGATATGCCACCAGTCGAACCTGTGAGGTCGGACTTTCTGAACACGGCGGAATCGACTACACTTCCATCCTCTATCTGGTCGACCGCTGCACCCGGCCCAAATAAAAAAAGGGCGGCACCGATGCCGCC
>JAQAZR010000388.1:0-3449 GCA_032127235.1 Deltaproteobacteria bacterium | reverse complement strand
ACATCCTGCCGCTGCTGGCGGGCCAGACCCAGGAGAGCCCGCGCAAGGAGATCTTCTATTTCTCCGACGACGGCGACCTGACGGCGCTGCGCTACACGGACTGGAAGATGATCTTCATGGAGCAGAAGACCCAGGGGACCTTCAGGGTCTGGATGGAGCCCTTCGTGCCGCTGCGCGTGCCGCTGATGTTCAACCTGCGGCGCGACCCTTACGAGCGCGCGGAGATTACATCCAACACCTACTACGACTGGCTGCTCGACCGTGCCTTCCTGCTGGTGCCGGCCCAGGCCTATGTCGGCCAATTCCTGGCGACGTTCAAAGAGTTTCCGCCGCGCCAGAAAGCCGCGAGCTTCAGTCTGGACCAGGTGATGGAGCAGTTGAAAGCACCTGGTGGAACCTATTAACCCTTGCGACAGACCCGGCGTGGGGTCGGCTTCTTAGGGCCGCACCTCCACCGGGGTCAAGCGAAGGGAAATCCATCAAGGGGAACCGATCATGAGACGTCTTACATTATTAGTGATGTCAATAGCCGTCGGAATGTCGATCGTGTCCGCGGTGGCGGCAGCCGATCCGCTGCCTGCATGGCGTGACGGCCCGGCCAAGCAAGCGATCGTTCGGTTTGTCGAGGAGGTGACCCAGAAGGGCGGGACGGCTTTTATTCCACCGGCCGAACGGATCGCCGTGTTCGACAACGACGGGACGCAGTGGGTCGAACAGCCGATGTACGTGCAACTCGCGTTCGCGCTCGACCGCATCAAGGAGCTGGCGCCGGCGCACCCCGAGTGGAAGGACAAACAGCCCTTCAAGGCTGCGATCGAAGGCGACCTGAGGACGGTTGCGGCCGGCGGCGAACACGCACTACTGGAACTTCTCATGGCGACGCATGCCGGAATGACGACCGATGAGTTTGCCCAAACGGTCGAGGACTGGCTGTCTAAGGCGAAACACCCGCGCTTCAACCGGCCCTACACTGACCTTGTCTACCAGCCGATGCTCGAGTTGTTAACCTACCTAAGGGCCAATGGCTTCAAGACCTTCATCGTGTCCGGCGGTGGCATCGAGTTCATGCGGCCATGGACGGAAAAGATTTACGGCATACCGCCCGAGCAGGTCATTGGCAGCAGCATCAAGACCACGTACGAGGTGCGTGACAGTAAACCGGTGATTGTCCGTCTGCCCGAGATCGACTTCATCGACGACAAGGACGGGAAACCGGTCGGTATCCACAAGTTCATCGGACGGCGGCCGATTATGGCCTTCGGCAACTCGGACGGAGATTTTCAGATGCTGGAGTGGACGACATCCGGCCCCGGGGCGCGGTTCGGCCTTATCGTCCATCATACCGACGCCGACCGTGAGTATGCTTACGACCGTGAGTCTTTAGCCGGTCGTCTCGACAAGGCGCTCGAGGAGGCGAAGGCTAAGGACTGGACTGTCGTGGACATGAAAAAGGATTGGCGGCGAGTTTTCCCGTTCGAGAAATAGGCTCCCACTCAACGAGGCGGTCTTCTGCCAGCAAGTGAGGCAAGAAGCCCACGCGAATCGGGGTTTGATTTTGCACAGCAGGGGCGCTGGAGGGTTTGAAGCGCCAAGAAGCGATAATAGGTACAGTGTCTTATGGCAGAAACAGACAAAGGGCTGGAAAAGGCCGTCGATGATCATCTCAAGCGACTCCAGGAGAGGTACAAGGCCAATATCAAGGTTTTCAATGCGACCCATATCGGCCACATCTCATTGGCGATCGTTTTTCTGATCTCGATTTTGTTTCCTTTTCTTTATCTTCAGGTGGACACGCGCAAGGTCAATCTCGAGATGGCGGATCTTACGCAGAAGATCGAGCTGAAGCAGAAGCGCGTCGCCGCTTACAACCAGGCGGTGTCCGGCCTTAAACGAGTGTTCGAAGCGGTTGAAAACACACCGAAACCACTGGAAGGGTACATCCGTGCCCTCGAAAAAGAGGCTGCCGGAGGCCCCGAGGCGCAATTGCCGCGAGGCCTCAAAGCCGAACCGGCATCTTGCGGTTCCCCCGAGAGCCTGGATCCCTGGATGGCGTGTCGCATACGGCAGTACGTGGTGGCCCGTTTCATGCAGAGCCGTGACATCCTTCAAAGGAAGGTGGCCGCTCCGCTTCAAGAACTCGACCTTAAAGAGTTTGACCAGTGGATAGGCGATCTTCAGAAGGGGGTGCGGGACTTGGCGGACCAATTCGAAAGCAAGATGTCGGCCGATCCCGGATTCTGGAGAAATTTCGACCAGAATTCGCCTTTTTACCAGCGCATGATCGAGGACGCGAACCGATTTTGGACCGAACACCAATTCGAGGAGATCGGCAACAAAATGGCGCAGGAAATCATCGCGATGCATACCGCCGAAGAAGAGCTGAACCGTAAGAAAGGGCAGATCCAGAAACGCAAGGAAGACCTCGACAGCGCGTTCAAAAACATCAAGACCCGGTTCGGTAAATTCGGACTGGAACCGAGTGATGCGATCCTGATCGCGCCAATCGTTTTTGCGGCCCTCTTCCTGGTGGCCGTCATGAACCTGAGCGAATCCATTCGATTGCGGAAGTCCTTTCAGAGGCTGTTTCAAGCCAGGGACCCGCAAAAGGTGGCGATTACCGACAGCCAGATTGCGCTAGCCATGCCGCTGTGGGTCGATCCGCTGGACCCGCGGCTCAAGCGGAGGCTGCGCCTGGCCGCGTTGGCGATACCGGCGATCGTATCCGTGTTGACACTGTTGGTGATCTTCTATTGCTGGACGATTCCGGATGCGTTTCCGGGCCTCTCCGGTGCCGACTACTGGAAGTATGTCTTCTACTACCTGCTGAGCGCCGGACTTTTTATCTACGGCTTCAGGCGCCTATCTTCGGTTGTTAAAAATTATAGCGAGAAAATGCCTGCGGCAGAACCCGTGAGCACAACATAACATTATGAGAAGACGCACCAAAGGGTTTGAGAGGATGGACCGATTCCGAAGTTTGGAGAATGAGAGTATTTTGCTGGTGGAAAACGACCCGACGATTCGTGATACCCTGACGGCGGCATTCGGCCGGATCGGCTGCCGGGTGAAGGGATTCGATTCGGCGGAAGCGGGTCTGGTAGAATTCCAGAGCCACAGTTTCAGTGTCGTCATCAGCGATTTTAAGCTGCCGGGAATGGACGGTCTGACCTTTTTACGAGAGGTCATGACTCGAGGCGACAACATCGTCAAGATCCTGATTTCAGGCTACGCAGACAATAAGATGGTAGCTGAAGCGCGGAAGATCGACGTCGATGCCGTTTTGGAGAAACCTTTCACGCTTGAATCGCTTTTTAACGTGCTGAAAGAAAAAATAGAAGATCGCAAAGCTTCAAATGGGCTTTCGGGATGCGCCGTAGCGACTCGCACGGAAACATCAAACGCAAATACAATGTCAGAAAGGACGAAAGGAGGCTAACATGAGTAACCTG
>JAQAZR010000387.1:0-10448 GCA_032127235.1 Deltaproteobacteria bacterium | reverse complement strand
TTCGCCAATCCGTGTTTCACGCAGATCCATCCAACCTGTATCCCTGTCCACGGCACCTATCAGTCCAAACTGACCCTCATGAGCGAGAGTCTCAGAAACGACGGGCGGGTATGGGTGCCCAAAAAACCCGGCGACAACCGGTCACCGCAGCAGATCCCCGAGGGTGAAAGGGACTACTATCTGGAGAACAAGTATCCGAGCTTCGGCAACCTGGTACCGCGGGATGTGGCCTCTCGCAATGCGAAAGAACAGTGCGACATGGGCAAAGGGGTCGGCGAAACCAAACTGGCGGTTTATCTCGACTTCGCCGATGCCATCAAACGTGACGGCCGTGAGGCGATTGAGCGAAAGTATGGCAATCTTTTTCAAATGTACGAAAAAATCACCGGTGAAGACCCCTACGGGACTCCCATGATGATTTATCCGGCCGTGCACTATACAATGGGAGGCCTCTGGGTGGACTACAACCTGATGAGCACCATCGACGGGTTGTTTGTGCTCGGTGAGGCCAACTTCTCGGATCACGGGGCCAACCGGCTTGGCGCCAGCGCACTCATGCAGGGGCTGGCGGACGGCTACTTCGTGATCCCGTACACTATCGGCGGTTACATCGCCCGCACTTCCTTTAGCAGTGTGACCCCTGACACCCCGGCTTTCAAAGACACGGCCCGGGAAGCGTCCGACAGGATCGAAAAACTACTGGGCATCAACGGCAAGCGTACCGTGGATGATTTCCATCGGCAGCTCGGACAGATCATGTGGGATTACTGCGGTATGACCCGCAACAATCAGGGGCTCGAGAAGGCCCGTGGAATGATTCAGGAACTGCGGGCAGAATTCTGGCAAAATGCAGTGGTTCCCGGTGACGACAAGGATTTCAACCAGAGTCTGGAGCGGGCCGGGCGGGTAGCCGATTTCATGGAATTTGCCGAACTGATGGTGATCGATGCTTTGGCACGCCAGGAATCCTGCGGGGGACATTTCAACGAGGCTTACCAGACAGAGGAAAACGAGGCCAGACGGGACGATGAAAATTTCTGCCATGTGGCCGCCTGGTCTTACACCGGCCCGGACAAGGAACCCGAGTTCCACAAGGAACCGCTTATATTTGAAAACGTTGAGTTGACTCAAAGGAGCTACAAGTGACGAAGTCTATTAATTTGACGTTAAAGATATGGCGCCAGAAAGGCCCGAAGACCGCCGGTAAACTGGAAACCTTCGAGGCCACCGATATTTCGACCGACATGTCCTTTCTGGAGATGCTCGATGTCGTCAATGAAGGCTTGACCCTGGAGGGCCGCGAACCGATTGCCTTTGATCACGACTGCCGCGAAGGCATCTGCGGCACGTGCGGAGCGGTGGTCAACGGCCGGCCGCACGGTCCCCAGAAGGGGACCACACTGTGCCAGCTGCACATGCGCCATTTTGCAAGCGGCGACACCCTGGTGATCGAACCCTGGCGGGCACGGGCCTTCAAGGTGATCAAGGACCTGGTGGTCGACCGCAGCGCCCTGGATAAAATGATTCAGGTGGGCGGCTACATTTCGGCCAACACCGGTGGTGCCCCGGATGCCAATGCCATCCCGATTCCCCAGGAAACCGCCGATCTGGCCATGGACGCCGCGGCCTGTATCGGGTGCGGCGCCTGCGTGGCGGCCTGCCCGAACGCATCCGCCATGTTGTTTGTGGGAGCCAAAGTGTCGCACCTGGCCTTGCTGCCGCAGGGAAAACCCGAAGCAGCACGGCGTGCTGCGGCCATGGTGCGCGAGATGGACCGGCTGGGTTTCGGTAACTGCTCAAACGAAAGGGAGTGCGAGGCCGAATGCCCCAAAGAAATCTCGATCATCACCATTGCCCGTCTGAACAGGGAATATATCAAGGCACGGATATTTTCGACCGTGTGATAGGGTTTTTGATCCGTCGATCTTTTTCCGATCCCAAAGGGAGGCACCGCATAAAACCGGTGGCTCCCTTTCTTTTGTGCGATATCATCTCGCTCCGTTTCAACAGACCGGAAAATTCTATATCCATCACGTCCAAGGCCTGATTTAAAACGTGACTGAGCTACGGAATAAAGGCTCATGCGGTGCACAATAACACGCCCTGGTGCAATGCCGCATCGAAACCAGATCGGTGCGTTTAGGGAAACCGAAGACGGGCAAGGGTTAGGTTGGGGGAAGTTGTCGGATGTCGGCGGACGATTCGAGCGGCAGGGATGGCGCCAAAATGTGTTCAACCGCTTTTTCGATTTGCGGCGTCAGGTCGGTGAACACCAACCGGATACGGCCTGATTTGGTCAGGGTGCGGTCCAGGTCCGGATGAGCCGTGAGATACCGGCGGAGCTGGGTCGAAACACAGGCGGCGGAGTCGACGATTCGGACCCGGCGGCCGATTTTGGTCTGAATGACCGCCGAGAGAAGAGTGTAATGCGGGTTGCCGAGAATCAGCGTGTCGATCCGGCGAACCTTCAAAGGATGAAGATATTTCTTGACGATCATGCGGGTGAGCGGATTTTTCACCCAACCCTCCTCTGTCAGCGGCACCAGGAGGGGACAGGCCGCCAAAAAAACCTTGGCCTCCGGTCGAGCCTCCAGAATCATTGTTGGGAACACCCCGCAATCGACGGTTGTGCGATCGGCCATGACACCGATTCTCAGCGACCGGGTCTGCGAGATCGCACTGTCCACCGCCGGTGCGACGGTGTCGAAAATCGGTACAGTAAAAGTCGACTGCAGGCGCTTCATCGCCACACCCGCGGCGGCGTGGCAGGCCAGGACAACCAACCGGACGTTTTGCCGCAGCAGCAACTCAACGTTTTCAAGGGTAAAACGCGACACGGTTTCCGCGCTCTTCGAGCCGTACGGGGACCGGGCGGTGTCTCCAAGGTAAAGCATATCGTAACCCGGCAACTGCGCCGACAAATCCCTTAAAACGGTCAGCCCCCCGATTCCGGAATCGAATACGCCGATCATGTCCCCCTCCAGTCCGTCCGGAAACGGTTGATTTTGGCTGATGAAAGATTATAGTTGAGCAGTGTACTCCGCCGGAGTTTTGACTCCTGACAGCACATCGAAAGGAAATCCTCATGCATACTCACGGAAACAGCGACGGACCGTCCATGGACCAGGCCATTTTCAACCTCGGCCTGCCCGTGGAAACCATTTCGGTATATCTGCTGGCCTGCGGTCTGGCGGATGTCGGCAAACCGGTCACCACCATGAATCTCGCCGAAATCTGGAACGGGACCGCGGACAGCCTCGATCAAGGTCTCCGTGAACTCGAGGAAAGAAACATCATCGCTCGCGTTTTGTCCGATGGGGGAGACCGCGCCGCATACAAAGTGAAGGAGGTTCACCACTGGAAACGGTTTTAGGGTTCACGAAAAAATAAGTTCGCAATCTTGCGCAATGATTTCCTGCAGCGACCCTCAAACGCAGGTATCGATCGCCTCGTCCCGAAATGCTTTCCGAACACATTCTTTGACCCGGCTTTCCGGCGCTTCGGCCCATATGCCGGGACACATCGACGCCATGATCCGCCAGTTGGCGACATCTCTCAGTACACTCTCGATAAACGGCCACCGTCGGCACATGAGGGGTTTGACCGGATGAATGGTGCAGATCCGGTCCCAAAATATACAATATCCGTCTTCTTTCTGGGTGAGCAGGGGCCTTTTACCGGAAAGCCGGCAAAAGTTCGCTACGAAAGATTCGGGGTCCGTGCCGAGGAAGGAGGCAATGGTGTCGATGTCTCGCTTTGACACAAAGGTGCCGCCGTAACCCCGGCAGCAGTCACCGCACTGCCGGCACTCGAAGATGGCTTCGGGCTCATTTGCCCTGGACGGCATGCCGGCCCTCCAATGCTCTTTTCAGAGTGACCTGATCGATGTATTTGAGATCACCCCCGACCGGCACGCCCGAAGCGATGCGGGTGACGATGGCCGGGCTGTCTTTCAGGCGGTCGGCCATGTAGGCGGCAGTCGATTCGCCTTCAACCGTTGTGCTGGTGGCCAGGATGATTTCGCGGATGTTTTGCTTCGCAATGCGTGCCATCAGTTCCCTGATTCGGATATCATCCGGACCGACGCCGTTTATGGGGGAAAGGACGCCGCCGAGGATATGGTAGCGTCCGCTGAAGGCACCCGATTTTTCGATCGACACCATGTCGGCCGGTTGTTCGACCACGCACACCAGTTGGGGGTCGCGCGCCGGATTGCTGCAGATTCCGCATGTTTCGGCGTCGCTCAGGCCGAAGCACTGCTCGCACAACCGCACACTGTTTTTTAGTTCCAGAATGCTGCGGGACAACTGTTCAACTTCAATGCGCGGTGCCCGCAGCAGGTGCATCACCAGTCTTTCGGCGGTTTTTTCGCCGATTCCCGGCAGCTTGGAGATCGATTGGATGGCCTTGCGGATGGAGGAGGGGTAATAGATCATGTCAGCCCCGGAATGCTCAAACCACCTGTGAGTTTGGCCATCTCGGCGGAAACCATTTCCTGCGATTTGGTCAGGGCGTCGTTGACGGCGGCCATGACGAGATCCTGAAGCATCTCGACGTCATCCGGATCGACCACTTCCTTTTCGATCTGGATGGACACGATCTGCTGCTTGCCGTTGGCGACGACCTTGACCATTCCACCGCCGGCGGTGGATTCGATTGTCTTCTCGGCCAGTTCTTCCTGCATGCGCAGCATCTTTGCCTGCAGTTTCTGGGCCTGCTTCATCATGTTTCCCATGCCTTTCATGACTCATCCTCCTTTATGATTTTCACACCGAGCACTTCACCATCGAAAATTTTAACGGCTTCTGCGACCAGCGGGTGGCTCATGGCCTCGTTTTTCAGCTGGTTTTCCTCTTTTTTTTTTACAGTACTGTCAGATGGTTCCGCGACAGCGTCCAGGACGAGTTCCACCGCACGACCAAAAATCTCCCGACACACGTTTCGGATGATGTCCAGATTCTTGGTTTTCTGGATCATCGATAGGGTGAACCCGTTGCCGCTGACTTCGATTTCGAGGCGGCCGTCCTCCAACCGTCTCGGCCGACTTTTTTGCAAGTTGGCAGCCAGAGCCGGATGGTCGGTCGCTATGACGGCTTGAACTTTTTTCCAAACCTGTTGAAGGCCTGCGGGAGAAATCGTTTCGACAGCCGGCACCGCGGCGGTATTCGCACTCGTCGTCGGATTGTCGTCGAGTGATTCGCTCCTGGTCACGTCGGCGCCGACCGTGGCAGTCGGCGGACTTTGAATGTCGGCCGGTTGCGGGGCAAGGTCGGTCGGCGAATCTTCGAAATGACGACGCAGGGTGTCGAGCTTCTCGATCAATGATTCGATCGTCAGGGTCGGCTTGGCCTGAAGCAGCCTGAAACAGGCCATTTCCACGGCGATCTTGGGTTGGGCAGAAAATTTGACGGCGGGTTCTTCCTTGAACAGCAGGTCGAAGAGCTGGTTCAGGTGTGCCGTTGAAACCGAGGCGACCTGCTCCTGCAGGTGCTGAATTTCATGCGCCGGCAGGTCGACCAGGCGACCGGTCTGCCGACACAGTTTGACCACCATCAAATGCCGGAAGTGCTCGACAAGATCGGCATACAGGCGTTTCATGTCGTGACCGCGCTGGTGAACGACATCCAGGCTTTCGAGCACCTTTTGCGCGTTTCCGTCCAGCAGTGCCTGCACGAGATCGAAAATCATCTTGCGGTCGATCACTCCCAGGAGGTCCAACACCTGCGTGTCCGCTATTTTCCCGTCCGAGCAGGCCGTAACTTGGTCCAAAAGGCTGAGGGCGTCGCGGATGCTCCCCCCGGCTTCGCGGGCGATCAGCGTGAGACTGTTCCGGGAAATGTCGAAATGTTCCAGGCCGCAGAGCTTCTGCATGTGGTCGGTGATTGACGCAAGCGCGATCCGTTTGAAGTCGTGGCGCTGGCAGCGGGACAGAATCGTTGCCGGTATCTTGTGGGGTTCGGTGGTGGCGAAGATGAACATGACGTGGGCGGGCGGTTCTTCCAGGGTTTTCAGCAGGGCATTGAAGGCCGGCGTGCTGAGCATGTGGACTTCATCGATGATGTATATCTTGTGAGAGCTGTGGGCCGGCATGTACTTGACGTTATCCCGCAGTTCCCTGACTTGATCGACACTGTTGTTGGAAGCACCGTCGATTTCGAAGACATCGACGGCCTTGCCGGAAGTGATTTCGCGGCATGACTGGCAGTCATTACATGGTTCAGAAGTCGGTCGGGACGCACAATTCATGGCCTTGGCCAGAATCCGGGCCACGGTTGTCTTTCCGGTGCCGCGTGGTCCGGTGAATAGTATGGCGTGGGCCACGCGCCCGGCCGCAATGGCATTGATCAGCGTCCGGGTCACGTGGTCCTGGTCGACAACGCCTTCAAAGCTCTGGGGACGATATTTTCGCGCGAGGACAAGATACGACATAAAAACCCTTCAGCAGGCTGAAGCAGATCACGGCCGGTCTGAAAAGACGAAGCCTGCAGCAGCACCCTTTTTCGTGGTGGATGCCGGTCCACAGTCGGCCGGTCTCGTCTGAACTATTCGGGTAGCATCTGCAAACAGTTGATGGCGGAGAGAGAGGGATTCGAACCCTCGGTGCCGCTTTTGACAGCACACACGATTTCCAGTCGTGCTCCTTCGGCCAGCTCGGACATCTCTCCACAAATCAGCGGGTAAAAAGAACGTGACATTCATGCAGTCATCGGAATAGGTAATTCATGGACGGGAACCAGCAAAAGTGGCGGAGAGGGTGGGATTCGAACCCACGATCCCGTTTTTGACAGGATACCGCTTTTCGAGAGCGGGGCCTTCAGCCGCTCGGCCACCTCTCCGGCATCTTTTCCCGACCCAACGCGGTTGCCCTGAATACCGTTTCTGTACAATTCTGTCAACCACCTTATTTTGCCTTGAACTCACCCCTACTTTCTAGTATCAGATCGGCGTCTCGTTCGCCAATTGCGGACACGCCGGTAGCGGTCCCGGGCATGCCATTCCGGCGCGCACCTGATGGTGCAATGTCAATAGTGGCCGTCCAGAAATGGTGGATTTTGGTTCAGGACAAGGCCGCAGCGAATTTGAAACCGCAGGCGTAGTCTGCTACTTTGAGGATTTTAAATTCGCGAAAACGCCGACCTGGGCCAAAAGATGCCATTAATGGATGGACACTGAACAGATTGAACCCGCAGTGTGGCGGAATCACTCAACGAAGCCTGAATACGAGGAAAGACCAACGATGGCCGACGTCATTCCCTTCCGGGGGATCCTTTACAATCCGGACAAAGTCGACAATCTGGCCGATGTCATAACACCGCCGTTCGATGTGATTTCGGGTACCGAACAAGAAGTGTTTTACGCACGCAGTCCTTTCAACATGGTCCGGCTCATCCTGGGCAAGGCCTCAGCAGACGACAGCCCGTCGCACAATCCGCACAGTCGGGCGGCCGACCATTTAAAAAACTGGGTCGCAGACCGGTCGCTTGTCCGCGACATAGTGCCGGCCTTTTACCTGACCACGCTCGATTTCACCATCGATAACAGGCTGGTCACGCGTTCCGGACTGATCGCGGCTGTGCGACTGGCGCCGTTTGATGCCGGCATTATTTTACCTCACGAACACACCTTCACCAATGTCAAGTCGGAGCGGCTGGCGCTGATGAAAGCCTGTCACGCTAATTTCAGTCCGATATTCGCAATGGTTCCGGATGACGACGGGGACTTCATTAACTTAATACGGCAGCTATCGACCCAGCGGACACCGGATATCGCCTTCAGAGCGCACGACGGGTTCCAGCACAAACTCTGGCGCGTTGTCGATTCCGACAGCGTGCTGAACGTCAGCGCTGCACTGCAATCCCGAAAACTCTACATTGCTGACGGACACCACCGGTACGAGACGGCGCTGAACTACCGCAATTGGGTGCATGCCGGCCATCCAAACCTTTCCGACGGGCATCCGGCCAACTTTGTCATGATGTATCTTTGCAGCATGGCCGATCCGGGGCTGGTCATCCGTCCGGCGCACCGTATGCTCCGGAATGTGCCCTCATCGGCAATCGATCGTCTTTTGGTCAGGGCGAGGCCTTATTTCGAGATCGAAACGATTTCTTTTCGCGGGTCCGAGCGCGACAGCGCACTTGAGCGTTTTATCGGCAAATTGAACGGCAACGGCATCGGTCAGTCGATCGGCATGGCTCTAAAAGATCGCCGGGCGTTCTACTACCTGACGCTCAAGAATTCGCCGGCGCTCAATGACCTGTTCGGGCTTGACTGTCCGGGACCGCTGCGCCAACTGGACGTCACGGTGCTGACGCGCCTGATCTTCACTGAGTTTCTGGAATTCGATCAGGCCCGTCTCGACAATGAAAAACTTATCGATTATACCACGGATGCCAGGGAGGCTATCGGGCGTGTCAATCGCGGGGACTTCGATGCTTGTTTTATTCTCAACCCCACGAGTGTGGAGCAGGTTAGAGATGTGGCCGATCAAGGACTGGTGATGCCGAGAAAAGCCACTTATTTTTATCCGAAAGTCACCACCGGTCTGGTCATCAATCCGCTGACCCCTTAACCCAATGCAGGACTTCGGCTGCAACCAAATCGGTGTTCTGGGTTCCGGGTTCTGGGTTCAAAGGTTCAAACCGAATGAAACGGAGAACAATTCTTACCAAGACTTGTAATAATCAACACAACCCGTTGGGTGATAAGCTATCAGAACCCAACTGAAGGCAAGCATCCTGTGGTTGCAGCTCAATAGGATATTATATACCCCTTGTATAAAACTTACTGTATAAAACTTAACGATACAAAACCCATTATAAAGGTAGTCTTTAGAGATACAATCCCGGGTATTTTCATCGAGAATTTCTTGGTGTGTGTGATGTCCCGCCGTCCGGACGCCAATTAGGGTCGAAACATTTTTTCGATTTCAGCGGTATAGTCACCGTTTTTCCGATAAATAACAAGGGGCGGCGCTACAACCATGCCGGGATGGCCACCTTTCAGCCCCTCGATCAACACCAGTTTGGCATTGGTGGTGGTGCCGGAGTGAATTGTGCGGCAGAATTTGGGTTCGATGCCGGACGACTGCATTTGGTGCAGAACTTCGGTCATTCTTTCAGCCGTGTAGACAACGACGAATTTGCCGCCGGTTCGTAAAACACGTCGTGCGGTTGCGATGACATCGGGCAAAGTGACCTTGATTTCATGCCGGGCAACGGCTCTCTGCCGATGCGGGTTCAGACGGCCGGTGTCGGTTTTGCGGTAAGGCGGATTCGAGGCGACCCAGTCGACCGGTCCTGGAAGACGCGCCGGTTGCAGCCCTTTCATGTCTTCGCATAAAATACGAATCCGGGCCTGCATGCCGTTGGCACAGACGTTGACGCGGGCGAGGTCTGCCAGTTCCGGCTGAATTTCAACACCGATTGCAGTGGTCTCGGTGTGACGGTAGGCCAAAATCAGAGAGATGATGCCGCACCCTGCACCCAGATCCAGGACGGTTTCACCGGGACGTGGGCGGATGTGATCGGCGAGGATGACGGCATCGATTGAGAACCGATAGCCGTTGCGGAATTGATGGACCTGCAACCGGCCATCGAAAAAAGTATCCGACGTGATTGCTTCCATGCTTTTGTTACAGCCTTCTTCGGAAAATAGATTGTGCCCATCCATGTATTTTGGGTGGCACTGTAGGGTGTCCAATTCATAAATGTGGTTTTTTCGCTGGGCAAGGCTGCATCCCGCCCTTACGGGACGGAGCCGATCTTAAACAGGATGTCTTCAATCAAGTCTTCGCCCAACGTGTCGTTTACTTTCCGGACGATCTCTTCTTTGAGAAAATGAAGGTGGTGCAACCAGGGTGAACTGTTGACATGTATCAGCAGGGTCTTTTCCTTGAGAGCAGTCGGCCGGGTGTTTTCGGCAATAATTTCACCTACAATTTTGTCCCACATCTGACCGATGCGAGTGATCTCAGCCGCTGTGTGGGGGACGTGACTGTGCAGGATTTTGTCGATGACACTGCCGATTGGAACCGCCGCATCAATCTTTTCTCTTTTTTCCTTCATCGATAGCTTTCAAACCATGTTGCCTGTGACCGGGAGGGCAGGCTGCGAATAAGCCCATTTCAAACGTTACACAGGCTTTGAGATAAAGATTTTTGCAAGGCCAGAGGAAGGAGGCTGTATCTTGTTATACGCCGACGACCGATAACACAGTCCAAAACCTTTATCGTAAGGTCTATAGCGTCGATTTCTATAAGATGCAAGCGCCTACCGCAAAGTCATCCAGTCGAAAAACTATTCCACCGGCCTCAGTCGCGCGGTTTTTCCGAATTTCGCTTGACTTAAAGGGATATGGTTTTATAATTGGTTGCTTATATCGATTCGCGAACAGCACTCTTTTTTTCCGCTTCGTTGTTTGCGTGTTTTTTCAACTATTCCCTGAAC
>JAQAZR010000386.1:0-3987 GCA_032127235.1 Deltaproteobacteria bacterium | reverse complement strand
CCTTGCCGCTGGCTGCCGCCTCCAGTTTGATCGAAGAGGAAACCTTTACGTTTCGGTGAAAAATTCCAAATCGCAAATAAAATGCTTATTTCTAAAAAACCGTGGGTGTGTACGAGCCGTTCTTTTCCCCAGAGAACATCTTCCGACCACCGAGGCCAACTTGAGAATCGCTCAATTCAGGTTTTCAAGACGAATATTCATTCGATACCGTACTGTGCGTGCTATACCCGCTGTGGCAGAAGCATAATTATGCCTATACCACATATGGTATTGAAAACCGCGTAACGGCTTACTGGGCTATGGTCTGTGTGGAGATGTTGCCTATGCCTTTGCAAGGGCGGCAATCACGAATCAGGAGGGGAGGGTTACAAGAAGCGGTTTTTTCCCAGGTGGTCGTGGATGACCGTGCGTTGCTTCAGTATCGGCTGGTGTATTGCTTGCGGACCCGATCCATTTCGCGCTGTCCTTCGCGGCGGCGGATGGACTCGCGTTTATCGTATTTCCTTTTGCCCCTTGCCAGTGCCAGGGCCATTTTGACCTTGCCGTCCTTGAAATAAAGTTGTAGCGGCACCAGGGTCGACCCCTGCTCGTTCACCTTACCGTAGAGACGTTTTATCTCGCGTTTGTGCAGCAACAGTTTGCGGGGGCGCAGAGGGTCGTGATTGTCATAGTAGGCATATTTGTAAGGGCTGATGTGCATCTGATAGACGTAGACTTCCCCGTTCTTGATCCTGGCATAGGAATCTTTCAAGTTGACCCGTCCCTGGCGCAGAGACTTTACCTCGGTTCCCTTGAGGACCAAACCGGCCTCGAATACCTCTTCGATGTGATAATCGTGCCGGGCCTTGCGGTTCTCGGCAATGTTTTTCTTTGGCCCTTTTTCCACGCGGTTGTCCATTTCGAAGTTTTGAGGGTACTTGCACTATTTGCCGAAAAGACGATACAGGCGCCGATTCAATGCTCTATGGTCTCTGCTTGGCGCCTTTACTCCTGACCCTAGCTTTGACCCTTGCGCCGGCGCCGTTGTCAGACCGATTGAATTCCGACAATACGTCGCCATAGGTGTCCCGCAGCAATGCAAATACCTTTTCGGCAGACCTCAGTCTAAGGGCTTCTTCCACCAGGGGTTTGGTATCGCTGATTTTAATCGAGCGGATCATCTGCTTTATGGTCGGAATGGCCTGGGGGTTCATGCTCATCTCGTCCATTCCGAGTCCCAATAGAATCGGAATGTGGATGGGATAGCTGGCCATTTCACCGCAGATAGACACCTTGATGTTTTTTTGATGGGCAACATCCGTGATGTGCTTCAGCATCCGCAGAATGGCCGGGTCGAGCGGTCGGAACAGGTGGGCGACATTCTGGTTGGTGCGATCGATCGCCAGTGTATACTGTATCAGATCGTTGGTACCGATACTGAAAAAGTCGGCTTCTTCGGCTATAGCATCCGCCATAATGACCGCCGAGGGAATTTCAACCAAGACGCCGATCTCGAGTTTTTCGCTGAAAGGAACACCTTCTTGCGCCAGTGAGTGCGCCGCTTTTTTTAAGGCTTCTTTAGCCTGTATGACCTCACGCTGGGTGGCGACCATCGGAAACATGATTCGAACATTACCAAACACAGCGGCCCGCAATATGGCGCGCAGCTGGGTGCGGAAAACTTCCGGTCGCTGCAGACAGTAGCGGATTCCACGCAGCCCGAGGGCCGGATTGGCTTCATTGAAACCGTTCTCGGCTGAAATCGCCTTGTCTCCGTTGATGTCGAGCGTCCGAATCGTCACCGGCTTGGGGGCCATCACCTGAACCACATCGGAGTACTTGTCGTAGAGTTCGTCCTCGTCGGGAAAACGGGGCCGGCTCATGTACTGAAACTCGGTCCGGTAAAGGCCGATGCCATCACCGCCGTAATTGATTACCGACGCCACCTCTTCCGGGAGTTCGATGTTTCCCAACACCTTGACGCTCTGTCCGTCGAGCGTTTCAACCGGCAGGCGGCTGCGGCGGTTGATGGCTGCTTTTTGACGTTCGTACCGCATGCGTCTTTGTTCATATTTAACCAGCGTTTTTTCACTGGGATGGATGATGACGATGCCGGTAATACCATCCAATATAACGAGATCGTCGTTTTTAATGGTGGCAGTGGCGTCTCCCGTCGCGACAACGGCCGGAATTTCAAGTGTGCGGGCGATGATTCCGGTGTGCGAGGCCTTGCCGCCCCTGTCGGTGATAAATCCCTTGATCTTTTCCAGACGGATCTGGCTGGTTTCGGCTGGTGACAAATCCCGGGCCACTAGTATGACCCTCTTTTCGATCTTATCGATATTGAGCTGCTTGGCGCCGACCAGGTTGCGCATGATTCGATCCGCCAAATTAACGACGTCCGACGCCCGTTCTCTTAAGTAGGGATCCGCCATTTCCTGAAAAATCGACTTCAAATGGGACACCACTTTTTTCAATGCCCATTCCGCATTGACGCATTCCTGCTCAATGACGGTGATGGTTTTGCCGTAGAGCAATTTGTCCTTTATCAGAACTTCCTGTGTTTCGAGAATGCTGGTCTGCTGCCGGAAGTCATCAGACGTGTTCTCGATGATGGCCCTTAGCTCGTCGCGTGCTTTTTTGACCGCGGCTTTGAACCGTTTGAGTTCATTGGCCACCTGCGCCTTCGGAATGGAATACCGGGAAATGACATCGACGCCCTCCTTGTCGACAAGGTAGGCTTTACCGATGCAGATACCGGGCGAGGCGTTGATTCCTTCGAGCACGATTTCTTTAGCGGTTTGGTCCGACATGAACGCTTATTCTCCGAATCCGTTTTCGATCAATTCCGATATCGCGTACAGTACGTCTCGATCGCTCGGGTTATCGATGATGACCACGATTTTGGTTCCCTGAGGGCACTCGAGTGCGATCAGGTCCATGATGCTCGAAGCCGGTGCTCGCTCTTCGCCCTTGGCCAGCCAGACCCCGTGACGGGCCCGGGCCGCCAGTTTAGCAATCTGGGCCGCCGATCGCGCGTGCAGCCCCAGTTCGTTTGTGATCACCGCTTCCTTCGATATCATCTTTGACGGTCTTGTAAAAAGTCGGAAATCGCCTTTTTACTCGGTTTTAAGTTTTAGGTGTCAGGTTTCATGCAATATTTTGGACATCGATGAATCGCTTCCGGATCTATTGCGAAAATTCGGGATAACCAGGTAATCCGGCGTTTTCGCGACTTGTTGGCCTGGCGCTTCAACGCTCAAAATTGCGGACTTATTTTCTCGTGAACCTTAGGGCTCGCTTAAAAATAATTGACCATTTTGGACGCTGATGCATCCCGTCCGGCTGCCGGTGCAAAATCTCGGAATATCCAGATATTCCAGCGATTTTACGCCTTGTCGGCCGGGCGCCTCAACGCCCAAAATCACTAACTTATTTTTCGCGAGCCCTAAGGCGAAGGGCAGGGAGCGCAACTCGATTTGCCGAGTTGGTTTCCGTCCACATATTGACATCTTCCACAATTTCTTTGAACTTGCGAAAAACGGCTCATTTCTGGATCGAAAACCGACTTGTGCCGTCCGGTAACTCGCGGATGGACACGAGTTATAATCAAGTATAATTACCAGCGCGATACGTCGTTGTCAATTCCAAATCATTGACACCAATAGAGAATGTTGTTAGTTCATTCACATTGAGGATTTAATTGTGAGTGCCAGAAAGCGACTTTTTCGATGCGTCATACGCTACGAGGTGTTTTGGGTTCAGGAGGAAAAAGATGACAGACAAGATATTGATTTTTGGTAAAAACACATGACCTTTCACCACGGCAGCTCGGGAAGCTCACGAAAAAGAGAACAAGGAGTTTGAGTACATCGACGTCCTTTCGGCTCCGAAGAAACTGGAAACGATGCTTAACTATACGAAAGGTAAGCGCAAAGTACCGGTGATCGTGGCGGAAGGAAGAGTTACGGTCGGTTGGCAGGGCAAAGCCTGAGGGGTATGATGACG
>JAQAZR010000385.1:0-12711 GCA_032127235.1 Deltaproteobacteria bacterium | reverse complement strand
CCGCTCGTCAAAAGCCCGGATATCGGCTTCTTTGAACCCGTTTTCGAGGCTGAGCATCGGAACCGCGTGTTTTACGGTTTCGAATTTAGCCAGCGGCGGCGCCCCGACCCTCGCCGTCGGTGAATCCGGACTGGCGAGTTGCGGATAGTCGGTTTCGAGCCGGATCAACTCCTGCATCAGGCCGTCGTACTCGGCGTCCGAAATCTCCGGGTCGTCGAGAACATAGTAGCGGTGATTGTGATGGTGGAGGGCCGCTCTCAGCGCGGCGACTCTTTTGGTGATGTGTGGATCGACAGGAATTGGCATAAGCGCTCGATTATTTCGCAAGCCTGGGACCGTCCCGAGGCGAAGGCTTCGGTTTTAAACCCCGGCACCCAGTGAAGTGAAGACAGTTCGTCGGACACCACCAAAATGCCGCCGATATCGACGCCCCGATAGTGTGCGGCAGAGAAAAGGGCCGACATCTCCATGTCGACGGCCAGTGCCCCTTCGGCCCGAAAACGCCTTATTTTATCCGGTGTTTCCCTGAAGATGGCGTCCGTGGTCCACACCGTGCCCGCATGCAGGGGGGTGTCCTCGGGGTCCAGCATGTGCCTGACCATTTCGACGGACGCCGGTGTTGGATGTGAAACCGTCGGGGCTTCCCGTGAATCGCAGTAGTGAACCGATGTTCCTTCGTCGATAAGGGCCGCGGTCGGCAACAGGATGTCCCCTATTTTTACCGCAGGGGATACGGCGCCGCACCAGCCGAGGAAGAAAAAATGCCGGACGCCCCAGGCAACCAAAGTCTCCAGGAGCATTACCGCATAGGGAGCGCCGACGATCGGACCGACGAGTGATATCGGTTCGGCATCGTTTTGATCCCGGACGAAGAGGCGGCTTGTGAACAGCGGATGCGGACGCTGCGCCGTCAGGCCCATCGACCGCACCAGTTGATCGAGATCGACGGCGGTACCGACCAAAACCGCAAGGCGACCCGTATCCGGCGTTCTTTTCCCTTTGACGGGTTTGACGACGGCATCGTCGACTGATCCACGATCGGCGGGAGGGTGCCGTTTTATCGGTTGATCGATCCGGTCTTTAAAAGTTGTCATACTGAATATAGGCTTCAATATAATGATTTGGCAAGGCAGAGCGAGGAAGTCGTATATGTCAAACGTCGACGAGCGAAAACGCAGTCCAAAATCTTTATATTGAAGCCTATAGAATATCTGCGGCCCGGCGGACCGTCTTACCGGATAGCGTGCCTGCCGCCGGTTTCACGTTTCACTGAGAATTGCAGGCCTCATGCCGGTTTGGCCATGGCGGAGAGCTTTTCTTTCACTTCATCTATAATATCGTAGAGCCACAGGACATCCTCGACACTCAGCCGCCCCGCCTTCGCCGGCGCCCGCTCGGTGCCGTCTTTTTTCATGAGAATCCGAGGGCCGATCTGGACCTTTGGTTCACCATTCCCGTAGCGGTTGATCGACACCAACAGTCCGGTTTCCTCGCACTTCCACTGCTCAATCATTTTGTCCTTATCCGGATCGTACGCCATGTCTTTCCCTTCTTTCATTACTAAGTGGAAATCTTGGAGAAATCGGCAAATTTCTCGAACAATCCCGCAATGCAGCCCAGCAGCGCCAGACGGTTTTCGCGCAGCCGCTTATTGTCGGTCATCACCATCACACCATCGAAAAACGCGTCGACGCTGCCGCGCAGAGCAGCAATTTCGCGCAGGGCCTGATCGAAGCGTCCCCGGTCGACCGCCGCCGCCGCCTTTCTTTCAGCTTCCTGGAAGGCGGCATACAAAATCCCCTCGCTTTCGTGTTCGAAAAGCGCCGCATCGACTTTTTGCGTCATACGGGCCTGGTCCGAAGAACCGGATTTTTTGATGATATTGCCGACCCGCTTGAACGCAACCGCCAAGGGCTCGAAATCAGGCTGAGCCTTCAACGACTCGAGGGCCCTGACGCGATTCCAGACATCGGGGATGGTGTCACCGGAGATGTCGACCACGGCCGCGATGACGTCTTTCGAAAATCCTTGTTCGGCCAGCAGGTGTGACATTCGATTTTTGATGAAACCGAAAACCATCGCGGTGAGATCGGCAAGTTCGGATGTGCTTTTCTGGCCGAAAAGACCCAACGTTTTTTCAATCAGCGCCGAAAGGGAAAAGGAAAACCCCTTTTCCAGCATGATCTGAACGATCCCGATACCTTGTCGCCTCAGGGCGTAGGGATCCGATGCACCGGTCGGAATCAAACCCACGCTGAAACAGCCGCAAATGGAATCGATTTTATCGGCAATCCCGAGGATCGCCCCTGTGGTCGTCTCCGGTAATGGGGCCCCCGAATAGACCGGACGATAGTGCTCCTCGATCGCCGCGGCGACTTCAGCCGGTTCACCGGCTATCGTGGCGTAAACCCTTCCCATCACGCCTTGAAGTTTCGGAAATTCACCGACGACGTGGCTCACGAGATCGGCCTTGCACAAGTGCGCCGCACGATTGACGTGGCGCTTCAGATCGGTGGCGTTATTTGGGTCGGCACCGACGGCATCCGCCAGGTAGCCCGCAATATGGGTCACTCGTTCGGTCTTGGCGTGCATCGTCCCCAACTGGGCTTGAAACAAAACCCCCTCGAGCTGTTCAACCCGATGATCGTTCGTCACTTCAAGATCGCCCCGGTAGAAAAACTGGGCATCCGCCAGGCGCGCTCGGATCACGCGCTCGTGGCCTCTGGCAACCAGCGCCATGTCACGGGCCTTGGTGTTATTGACGGAAATGAAGCAGGGCAACAGCCGATTCTTCTCATCGACCACGGCAAAGTATTTTTGATGCTCCCGCATGGAATTGATCAACACCTCGTCGGGTACTTCGAGAAATTCCTCATCGAATTTTCCGGCCACGGCCACCGGATACTCGACCAGGTTGGTGTTGATGTCCTCCAGCTCGGCATCGGGCAGAATACGCCCGCCGAGATTCTTGGCGACACTGGCGATTTCGCGCTGCAGGACCTTTTTACGCTCGTTTATGTCGACCAGCACGTTGGCAGCCCTCAGGGCATCGGTATACTCTTCGCTCTGTTGGATCTTTATCCGGCCCGGCGACATGAAGTAATGTCCGCGGGTGATGCGCCCGCTCTTCAAATTGCCGAGTTGAAACTGAATGACGTTTTTCCCCAGCAATGCCACCGTGGACTGGATCGGCCGCGCAAATTCGAGGTCGAAATCGGCCCAGCGCATCTTCTTCGGAAAGGGTGTCGATAGAATCACCGCCGGCAGGATCTCCTTCAGCAGGGTGCGGGTAGCCACGGCGCGTTCGGTTTTCTCGGCAACCAGATAAGCCCCCTTGGCGGTTTCTGAGGTACGCAACCGTTCGACCGGGACCCCGGCTTTCTCTGCAAACTTGCGGGCGGCCATTGTGGGCCGACCATTCTGATCGAAACCGATTGAGGCCGGCGGACCGATGAGCTCTGTTTTCATCGATTTCTGTTTGGCGGCAACCTGCTCGACCATAACGGTCAACCGGCGGGGGGTGCCGTAAGTTTTGACGGCTCCGTGGTCGATGCGGGCCTCGGTCAGTCTCTGGTGCAGCTGAGAAGCCAGCGCTTCCAGGGCCGGGGCGATGTAGCCGGCCGGAATTTCTTCCGAACCGATTTCAAGCAATAGCGTATCCATGGTTACCTCTGGTCCGAATGAATGATCTAAGGCTCTAAAATGTCGCTTCGGTTGACGGACCCTGTCTACCTTGCCAACAGTGGAAAACCCTTTTCCCTGCGTTGATTGAGGTAGGCCTCGGCACTACCCCGCGCCAGGGTGCGAATGCGGGCGATATAGCCGGTGCGCTCGGTGACACTGATCGCCCCCCGCGCATCGAGAAGATTGAAGGTGTGGGAACATTTCAAGCAGTATTCATAGGCCGGCAGAACGAGACCGGCCGTCATCTGCGCCAACGACTCGGCCTCATATTTATTGAATAGGTCGAACAGGACCGGGACATCGGCTTTCTCGAAATTATACGTCGACTGCTCGACTTCCTGCTGATGATGGACGTCGCCGTAGAAAATCCGGTCGTTCCACTTCAGATCGTAGACGTTGTCGACACCCTGGAGATACATGGCAATGCGCTCAAGGCCGTAGGTCAATTCCACGGATACCGGTTTCAGTTCGATGCTGCCGGCCAGTTGAAAATAGGTGAACTGGGTGATCTCCATACCGTCCAGCCAAACCTCCCACCCCAGACCGGAAGCACCGAGGGTCGGCGATTCCCAATCATCTTCGACGAAACGGATGTCGTGATCGAGCGGGTCCACCCCCAATACTTTCAGGCTTTCCAGATACTGCTGCTGAACGTCGAGCGGCGAGGGTTTGAGAATCACCTGGTACTGATAGTAATGCTGCAGACGGTTCGGGTTGTCCCCGTAGCGACCGTCGGTCGGCCTGCGGGAAGGCTGCACGTAAGCCACCTTCCAGGGTTCAGGGCCCAAGGCCTTGAGCAAGGTCGTCGGGTGAAAAGTTCCGGCCCCGACCTCCATGTCATAAGGCTGGGCCATCACGCAGCCCTTGCGGGCCCAGAATCTGTTCAACTCGAAAATTACGTCTTGAAAATTCATCGGCTGTCTCTTGTAATGGGGTTCTGAGTTCTATGTTCAGGGTTCTGGGTTCAAGAAAGACCTCAATCCTTTAACCCTGAACGGGGAACGGAGAACCTTTGAACCTCTTGGATTTAAGGTTCAGCGACGCCTCTGGCCGCCCAGTTTGATCGTTAAAGAAACTTTTTAGTTTCGGTTAAAAATTCCAAATCGCAAATATCAAACAACAAACAAATCACAATGACCTAAACTATCTGCGGCTTCTTCACGGCTGTAGACAGACCCTCTGCATCGATGCCGACCGGAAGCAGGCACGCCTCCGGTCTTTCTGAAAGTACTTCTTCCCAGGCCGGTCTGAGTCTCTGGATATCTTCCGCACGGCCGAGGGCCCAGAGGCAGCCCCCTCCGCCGGCACCCGTGAATCGTGACCCGCAGTCACAGCGCATCGCCGTCTCCACCAGCCTGGCGCCCATGTCGTCGAGCACCTCCGGTGTCATTTCCCGGCGCAGGGCCGTTTCACGGTTCATGGCCTCGGCTGCCTCTATATAGTTGTAACCGGTCAGAGCGTCAATAAACTTTTTGGTCCAGTGGAGGATTTCGGTCCAGTGACGGCGGTACCCGCCGCCGAGAAACTGCTGAACCCACTGACGGTTGACGTCTTTCGATTCATGCGGCACGCCGCAATAGGCCAGCAGCAGGTGGCGTCTGAAGGCCGAAAAATATCTCTTTCTGAAAAGAGCGCTTTTCTTGAATGAAAAGCCCCGCCACTCCGGCCGCCAGTACCATGCATTGACACCGCCGAAAGCAGCGGCCAGCTGGTCCTGTCGCCCGCACGGCACCCCGGCCACACTCTCCTCGATTCGGTGGGCCAAGAGGGCAATTCGCCGCCGAACCCCGGAAGTCAGTGCAATGTTCTCGGCAGCGACCAAAAAGGCGGCGGTCAGGGCCACGGCCGCTGCCGAGGACCCCCCCAGTGCGCTGCGCGGCGGTGATTGAGACTCGATGACCACATGAACCCCATCGGCTTCGAAATAGGCCGCCGTGGCGAACATGAGGCCCAGGGGATGGTTGAAGGGGGCGCGGTCGGACGGATAGTCGGCGCTTTCGAATCCCCGCGATGTTATTTTCACCCGCCCGGATCGGTACGGCAGAAGCCGAACCGTGGTCCTCAAATCGATGGCGAGATTGAACGTGCAGGGCGAAAGGTGCCGCAGCGGGTTATAAAAAACGGCCAGATCGAGAGTGCCGCCCATGTCCACCCGACAAGGCGCCGATGTCATTACCGGATCGATTTTAAGGGTTTCTTGCAGGTTGGCCTTCATCTTTGGTCATCGACCTCGATTTCAATGAACTGTTTATGGTTTTCTGACCTGCCGCAGGAACGTCAGACTGCGGGGCTCCCGGCCTAACTGGTAGGGAACGAAAGCTTCCAGAACCTTGAGGCTTTCCACGATCGCCGGCGGCGAAAATCGAAGACGCCCGACCCTTGACAAATCACCGGTTTCAAGCCACAGTAGCTGCTTGAGCGTACCCTTGGAAAGGACCAGCCCTCCCGTTCCCCCTACCGCACAGCGCCCGCACACCACCCCGCCGCGGGACAGATCGAAAAACAGTGTTCCGTCCTCGATCCGGTCGATGTCGCGTTTGCACCTGCTGCATCCCCGCAGGATTGGACCATGCCCGGAGAGCACCAGAAATCGAATTTGAAAGAGAATACTCAAAACATCGGCCGGTGTCCGCCCCAAATCGAGTTCGGTCAGCACATGCAAGAGCAGTTCGTAGAGATCCGGCTGTCTCTGGCCTTCTTCCGACCACCCGTCAATCAGCTCGGCCCAGTAGCTCGCATAGGCCGTGCAAATGATAGACGCCCGAATGGCGGCAAACGGCTGCTTCAGAGCCGCTTCCTGCAGGACCGGCAAACCGCTGCGCTTTCCCGTGCTGCAGAGGATGTCGAGCGCCGCAAAGAGTTCCAGTATGCCCCCGAAGCGCTTGGTGCTTTTTCTGGCGGACTTTGCAATCGCGGAGAGCTTGCCTTTTTCCAGTGTCAGGAAAGACAAGATAAGATCGAAGTCACCATACTCGATCCGTCGCAGTATGATGGCGGGAGTAGACAAGCTCGACATGCCGTTTTCATGGGAGTTGAATATTAACGACCTGACCGCTCTTACCCGACAGTGCCACTGCCTTGCCATTCAGCCCGAGTCTGATGCCGCCCGCATTTCCGATGAGGAGATTGAAATTCCTGGAGCCTTCCAGCTCGATGTGGTCGCCCGGATTGAGTCGGTATTGCTTGGACTGCTGGTCGTCGACGATTATCTTCAGCCACGTTTCTTCGATGGTGTCGATCGTCAGCCGATATTTATTGGCTTTAGCCGGCGGCGGCGACGCAGATCCGGTTGAAGCGTCAGTGTCAGAAACCTCTTTATCATCTGCCGAATCCATCGACGGTTCGGTCGACGGTGCCGGGACCGCCTTCTCTTCCACCGGGGCCGATGAAAGCGCATCCGGCTTTTCAATCGCCGGTTCCGTCGCCGACGGTTCGGCCGTCTCCGTCGAAACCGCCTCCTTCGGCATATTGTGCTCGCGCCATGCCGACACAGCGTAAAGCGTCGCGGCAATCAGGCAAATCACGGCACCGAGAGACAATAACAGACGCCGCCAGAAGTCCCCGCCTGTTCGATACAGGGCGGCTTCGGAAAGCGCAAGCTTTCGTTTTACCGCCAGGCGGGAGATGTAGCGCTGAACGGCTTCATCGCCGTCCGCCCCGATAGCCTTGGCGTAGGCCCTCAAGAAGCCCTTGACATATACTTCGTCCGGAAGGTTCTGGTGGTCTTCCTCTTCGATGAAATGCAGCGTTTCCAGCCTGATGCGGGTTTCATGGGAAACGGCCTTGAGACTTATCCCTTTTTCGACCCGGATCGATTGAAGGTAGCGCCCGAAGGAAAGAGTTGTCTGCTCGGATTCAGCTGTCATCTTTGCGTGTCCGTTTCCTGCATCGTGCCGGCTCGTTTGGTGTTTGACATCCCCAGCGGGCACATCAGTTGATGATTTTAATGTGGGCACGGTCCCTTAGGTCCTGCAACCAGGATTGGTATTTTTGATCGACGATCTGGTTGAAGAGTTTGTCTTCGATTTCCGCTGCGGCTTGGGCCTGTGTCTTCCCGGCCGTATCAACGATCTCCTCCACCAGCAGTATTTGATAGCCAAAGGGTGCTTCGATTACAGGCGTAAAATCTCCGGGTTTCATGTCCCGGATGGTTTCTTTCAGTTGCGGGGAAAGATCATCGAGTTTGAAGAGCCCCATATCGTCGCTCTCGACCAGTGCATCTGTGTGAAACGGACTTTTGGTCAGCTCGTCAATGGGTTTGCCCGCTTTCAACTCCGCCTGAACAGTCTCTATTTTACGCAATGCCTCCCGCCGGTCGGCATCGGTGGCAAAGGAAGTAAGACGAACATAAATATTGCGCAGATGATATTTCTTTTCATGGATATATTCTTCTGCGTGCTGATCATAGTATGCCTTGATATCCTGTTCGGTTATGACGATCTTCGACCGCACCTCCCGGTTGACGAGTTTGGCCCGCAGGATCTGTTGCTCGGTCTGCTGGCGATACTCCTCGTAGGTCATTCCCTGAGCGGCCAGGACTTTGCGCAGCTCTTCATCGGTGACAGCGCGCGATTCTTTGATCCGCTCGATGGCGCTGTCGACTTCCTTATCGCTGACCGAAATGTTCTGGCGCTTCAACTCCTGATCGGCGAGCTTCTCGTTGATCATCTCGTTCAAGATTTTACCCCGCACCTCGAACGTCAACTGCCGTTCGACATCCTGAGAATACTGGGAATTCCGAACTTGTTCGATATACGGCTGCGTCGCCTTGTTCAATTCATAAAGCGATATGACTTCTTCGTTGACGATCGCGACAATCCGATCAACGACCTCCGCGAATCCGACAGCCGCGGGCAGAAGCAAAAGAATGATCTGGGCGAGCCCGATCAAGACCGCTGCAAGGCGGCCGAGACCGCGTAAAAACGGGCGAACTTTGAGCCGATAAAAACGCATATTTGCTGAATCTGTCTCTGGTGAATAATGAGTCAACACTGGCGGGTCGCGGTCGGGAGCACTGATGAGCGCTCCGTCGCCCGATCTTCTGCCGCCAACCCGCCCGGCTCGGTCATGACTATTTACGGCAATACATTCGCGCGGATCGCGGTCGGGACCTCCCGGCAGCAAACGGGCGCTGCGAAAGTACACTCGGTCTTCACTGACCGCCGCAATTGCGCACCATCAGCTTGGTGCGGCGAGGATCTTGTTCCACTGGTCTCTGTTGATGTCGATCGTGTAACGCTTCCGAAGGTTTTCGATCCAGTTGCGGTACGCGTTTTCAATCTTAACCCGGCGCAGTTGCTTGACGATGATTTCCTCGACGGCCGCCGGGTTTCGCGTATCGCCCGATTGTGTCGCGTCGTTATTGTAGTTCTCCTCGTAAAATTTTGCAACCTCATCGGGTTGAATGACGGTCTCGTCCTTCAACTCTTGTTGAACCAGCTTTTCCATCAACAGCCGCGTCCTCAGGCCGTTTTTCCAGGATTTGTAGGAAACCGCATACTCGAGAAGCGTTTGTTCGAAGGCGTCATCCGGAAAATCGGCTTTGATTTTTCCAATGGCCTTTTCCAACTCCTCGTCCGAAACGCCGATGCCCAATTCACCGGCCCGTTGAAGAAGGACCAGTTCTTCGGTCATCTGATTCAAGAGCCTGAGCTGGGCCTCCCTGGCGTCCTCCGGGTTTTGCAGACTATTGTGGGTGTAGGCCGTTTTGGCAATCTCAAAAGCACGGTTAAAATCAGCCACGGTCACCACACGCTCGCCGATCCGGATCAGATATTCGTCACCGGTACCGGCGTCATGTCCCGAACATCCTATGAGGGCGAAGACAACGGCTGCGACACCCCAATAGAAACAGCCTCTCAGCATGTTGTTCACGGGCCTGTAAAGGTCATTATGCCGCCTGCCGGTCACGCTACCGGAAATCATCGACGTTGCGCAACGCCTGCGGGCACAGGGAAATTATTGGTTTTAAAAGGTACTGAAATAACATCATAAATCTGAAACGTTATTTTTAACATGCCGCGCGATTTCTTTCAAGATGTTTTTCGTCTGTCCGAGCAACCCTTTTGATTCCCGACCGCGCAGCCGTGTCTTTAATACACAATCCGGTGTCAGACTGTACCTGTCGGGAGCCGACATGACCAGGTCAGCGAGACCACTAGGATTTTTCTGATGAGCTTCGGAAAACACCATCGTAAGACCGGCGCCGACAACATCCAGACGTTTCACGCCGGCCTTGATGGCGAAAACCCGCAGCATGATTTTCAGCAGCAGGTTCAGCGCCTCCTCGGGTATGGGACCGTAACGATCGATCAGCTCGGCCTTGAAATCGGAGATTTCGGCGACTTCCGTCACCCGCGACAAGCGTCGGTAGGCGGAAAGCCGTTGGTCGATGTCGGGAATATAGGATTCCGGAATAAAGGCCGACAGCTGGAGATTGATCTCGGGCGACAGCGGCTCCTGCACCGGCTCGCCTTTCATTTCAGCAACCGCATGTTCCATGAGTTCCAGGAACATTTCATAGCCCACCGCCGCGATGTGGCCGGATTGAGACGCTCCGAGAATCGTCCCGCCGCCGCGAATCTGCAGATCGCTCATGGCGATCTGGAAACCCGCGCCCAGGTCGCTGTGCTCCATTAAAACCTTCAATCGCTTCTGGGCGTCTTTACCGAGCAGTGCTTCGTGGGGAATAAAGAGGTAGGCATAGGCCTGGTCCTCGGAACGGCCGACCCGTCCCCGCAGCTGGTACATTTGTGCCAGGCCGAATTTGTCGGCGCGGTTCACCAGGATGGTATTGGCGGCCGGGATGTCGAGTCCGGATTCGACAATGGTGGTGCAGACAAGCAGATCGATCTCGCGCGAGAAAAACCGCAGCATGATCCGCTCCAGTTCGTCTTCGCTCAGGCGGCCGTGAGCGACGGCGAGCCGGATTTCAGGCACCAATACTTTGATTTTCTTGGCAATTTTGTCAATGCTGGCGATATTGTTATGAATAAAAAAGATCTGCCCCTTTCTTTGCAGTTCCTTGCGGATGGCCTCGGTCACCACGGCATCGTCGAACTCGGAAATATAGGTGATGATCGCCTGACGATATTCCGGTGGGGTCGAAATGAGACTGATGTCGCGAGTTCCCATCAGCGACATGTGCAGCGTACGCGGTATGGGGGTGGCGGTCAGGGTCAGCACGTCGACGTTTCGACGCAGGGCTTTCAGTTTTTCTTTGTGCTTGACCCCGAAACGCTGCTCTTCATCCAGGACCAGCAGGCCGAGGTCCTTGAAAACAACGTCCTTCGAGAACAGCCGATGGGTGCCGATCACGATGTCGATTTTTCCGGCCTTCAGGTCCTGCACGATGTCACGTTGCTCGCGCATACTGCGGAAGCGGCTCAGGCAGGCGATGCGCACCGGAAACGGTCCGAAACGGTCCGAAAAAGTGGCGAAGTGCTGTTCGGCAAGGACCGTTGTGGGCACCAGGACCGCCACCTGTTTACCATTGTAAACCGCCATGAATGACGCCCGCAGCGCCACTTCGGTTTTTCCGTAACCGACGTCGCCGCAGACCAATCGGTCCATGGGAATCGGATGGGACATGTCGTTGAGGACGTCATTGATCGCCTTGAACTGGTCGGCGGTTTCCTCGAAGGTGAATCCGGTTTCAAATTCCCGCAGTTCGTCTTCGAACAGGTTGAAGGCCACACCTTTGCTCACCTTGCGGGCTGCGTACAATTTCAGCAGTTCTCCGGCCATCTTTTCGGCCGATTTTTTCACCCGGGCCTTAACCCGTGCCCAGGACTTTCCCCCCATTTTGTCGAGCACCGGTACCACACCGTCCACGCCCAGATACTTCTGAACCATGCTCATGCGATCCACCGGCAGATAGAGCTTGTCGTCGCCCCGGTAGGCAATCAGCAGAAAGTCATTGGTCGTCCCGTTCAATTTCAATTTGACAAGGCCCCCATAGCGGCCGATCCCGTGGTCGGTGTGCACGATAAAGTCGCCTTGCTTCAGATCCTCGACGTTGATCAGCTCCGCCGGAGGCGGCCGGTGGAGCTGCACCCGGCGTCGGCGGCGCGATCCGAAGATCTCCTCCTCGGTGATGACGGCCAACTGCTCGTCCGGCCAGGCAAACCCGCCGGAAATCCGGCCGAGGACCGTAAAGACCGTCTCCTTGCCCTTGATGGTCTCGGCCGGTGATTCGGCAAATTCGGTTTTGACGCCGTAGGGGATGAGAATCGATTGCAACCGCTCGCCGCGCGATTTGGAACGGCAAACGATCAGCGTCCGGCTGCCGGTCTGCCGCTTGTCCTCGATCCAGTCGACCAGGGGCGCAAACAAGTTTTCTTTCACCTCCTGATGCTTGAGTTCGGACTGTAGCGCGGAGTTGTCCGCAACCGCAAACCGGCCGATCGAAAGGGGTTCCGGACCGGGCACGCCTTTTCCCAGAACGGCAAACATCTTGAGACGCAGCGGCTTTCTCTGGTCCAGCATCTGCTGCGTCTGCTCCCATGAAAGGAACATCTGCTCAGTCTCCACGCACAGACGCCCGCTGTTTTTGGCTTCGAGGGTGTTGCTGCGCGCCCGCTCTATCGTCCCCATGGCCTGACGTTCCAGGTCTTCGGTATCCGCAAGAACGAAGAGCGCACCTGGCGGGGCATAGTCAAACAGCGAGCTCAATTCAGGAAAGATCAACGGCAACAGTCCCTCGGCACCGGGGAAGACCCCTTCGTGCTTGATGCGATCGACTATTTTTCGCACGCGTGTGACCGGCATTTCGAGTTTGGCCGCTTCCTGGCGGACGCGGGCTATCACTGCCACGCGGTTTTCGGCCTGCAGGATCGCCTCTCTGGCGGGCAAAATGACCGCTTCCGGCAGGTCTCTGATTTTTCTCTGGGTCGCGGCCGAAAAAACCCGAATAGTGTCGACCGTGTCGCCGAAGAATTCGATTCTCAACGGCTCCGGGTAGCCGGGGGTAAAGACATCCAGAATCATACCGCGCACACAAAAATCGCCCGGTTCTTCGACGATGGC
>JAQAZR010000384.1:0-5409 GCA_032127235.1 Deltaproteobacteria bacterium | reverse complement strand
GTTGATCCACTTCAAGTTAAGGCGATTAAAAAGCTTTCCACTATGAAGTCTATTCCCTACCAAACACTCATTAGATCTTGGCTCGCAGAGGGTATCAAATCAGAGATGGACTCGGTATTAAAATAGGCGTGATTGAAAAGGGCAGTCGCATGGTGCGGCTGCCCTTTCGTGCATTTATTGAATGTATTTGGTTTGGGCGGCGGAGATGAAAATCCTTCCCTCACGCGTGGCTTCTTAATTCCATCGGTCGTGATCTGGCGTCAGGTGACTCGAATGATGTTACCGGCATCTGTGAATTACGGCTTGGCGGCTCCCAAAGCCTCTGGAGCCTGACCTCGCCGTCGTGCGAAAGAGAGGTTTTAAGAATTTTGCCGCCGGTTCCCTTGACGTCCTCAAGCACCTTATCCACTGTTGCCTTCCGATCGAGGATGAACAGCACCGGACTACCCGGTGTCATCGTCTCCGCCGGTTCCTTCATGAACGGTGCTTAAGTGTATCATGGTTGGCGTTCGACCTCCCCGGGCTGCCAGGTCTTGTTGAACCATGGTTCGAGCGGGCCGTAGAGTCGCAGGATCGTGTTCCAGCCTCTACCGGGTACCGTCTGCACCCAGTTCTTCTCCTTGCCGGCGGGCGGTTTCGGTCCGAAATATACATCGACCGATCCATCGGCGTTCACAAGCAACCCTTTCGTCTGGCTGCTCACGCTCGGGAAGCGCTGATCGGTCTGGATCATCGAGCGGGTCTGGTTGCTGTAAAGAATCACCGACCAGAAGTCCTTGACCGGGATATTCGGCGGCAGGTGCAGCTTATAGTTTTTGCCCCCATCGAGAGGATTGCCGTTGCTGTCGCGTGCTGTCCAGGCGTACTGCGAGCCCCGACCCACCAACTTCTCCTCCATCGCGGGCGTCACGCCGGTCGCCATGAAGAAGAAGAAGGCCGAACCATCGAGATTGAGCGCGCCCGGCGCCGTCTGGAACTTGTAGCCGCCGATGAACGGCAATTGCCAGTTGCTGTCGGGATAGTAGTAGGCCTCCCGGCCACGGGTATGGAAGGCGATGGCACGGGCGGTCGCATCCCCCACTGCCGCCGCTTCGATGAGGATCTTCTTCATCCGCTCGTCGGGCGCGAAGGGTTTACCCTTCTGGATGCCGATCGACTGGAACAATCCGAGAGTGACTTCGTTGAGCGAGTCGCTGGGCTCTTCCTGCACCACCTGGTTGAGGAGTTCCCAGAACCGGTAATCCGCCGGCCCTACCGTGTTGAACGGTTTCTCCGACAGGTCGACGAACGTGAGTTCCGGAGCGGGCTTGGCCGCTGCGCTCAGCGGATAGATTTTGGTGAACTTCTTGACGAGATCGATTCCAGGCTTCGGGTTGCCGTCGACGAGAAAACTGCGCCAGGGGAGCCAGATGTTGAATGTCCGGGGGCGCACGACGTGATAGCCTTTCGGTACCTTGCCATTGAAGCCGGGCGGGAGGAACAGGTACTTGCCGCCCCGGCCCTTGTCCGGACCCGTAATGCCCAAGTCGACAACCCACCGATACCACATGTCATCGACCAGACCGAGCACCTTCGGCGGCACCTCCACCACCAGCGGCCCTTTACTCAAATCGAGCCAGGTCCAGCTGTAGACGGTGTTGTCGTTTGCAGTAAGAAAGATCGACCGAGAATCGACGAGCTGCTCGAAGATCGGGACTGTTCGGTTGACCGGCCCGAGTTCGCGAATCGCGTTGCGATTGGCCGCCTGGTTCACCGGCGGGAGTGCCAGTAGATAGGCCTGGACCGCGCGCTGGAAGTCGAGGTTGTCGAAGAGCTTCTCGATTGAGGCCTTGTCCGGAAAGCCGTCGAAGAAATTAAGTGTGCCGAAGCGGGTCTCGACCTTGACCGGCGAGGCGACACCCGGCGGCATCGGTGTGGAGTATTTGATCTGCGGATCTGCCGGCGGGCCGGTCAGTTCTTGAGCGGAGACATTGGACGTTATCGCAGCGTAGGCCGCGACGACGAGTGCAGTACCAAACAGAATCCGTTTCATTGTCGTCTTTCTCCTCTTTTCAGTTTGCCAGCAAATCACTGGCACGGCTATAGTTGCGGTTGTGAACCTCAATGACAGTTAAGCTCCTAATCGCAGACCAGTCCCGAAGTGGACATCGAGACGACCAGCGCATTACTTTTTCCCGAGGTCAGGTGAGATTTCCAATTAACAGCCTGAAACGCCTTCCGCCTCGGGCCGCACTGGCCCGGATCAAGCCAGGTCGTGCGGTCCCGAGCTGGAGTGGCGCTACTCGACAGACCTACTGAGGCGCACTTTGAACACGATGCAGCGGCTTGCCATCGACCGCGGTCGCCTGCGTATTTTCGAGCTTCTTGATGTCCTCTTCGGTAAGCTTCGGACGGTCCACCTTGATCGTCAGCTTGTCCAGCTTGGCGGTGAGGGTGAACGGCGGCTGGTAGTCGGCATCGTTGACGCCGGTCAGGGTGTCGGAACCGATGTCGAAGCTCTCGTCCCATTGCAGGATCATCGGCAGCGTGTGCGGCAGGGTGATGGTTTGGACTTGCTTGCCGTCCACCTTGAGAGTGCCGGTGCCAGGCCGACCGAGGCCGCTCATGTTGTTGAATGCGAGCGTGCCAATGCCCAAACCGTCATACTTGAAATCGAACTCCAAGGTGTGTTTGCCAGGTGCGAGTGCGTCCGGCCCTTCCCATTTGACTCGTTTCAGGTCAATCAGGTTCCAGAGGAACACAGGCCTGCCTTTGAGCAGATAAAAGCCGTAGCCGGCAAACCGTCCGCCCGAGGTAAGGATCATGCCCTCGGCCCCGCCCTGCGGGACTTCGATGTCTGCCGTGATGGTGTACGAGCTATTGAGCAGGAACGGGGAATCGCCCTGCGGCAGGCCAACCATCGGCTTGGTGTAGACGAACTCGTTGCGGCCGGCGGTGATATTCGGGCGAGGGGCGACGATGCGGGCCGCCACGGAAGCATCCAACGGGAAGACCTGATACTTCTTCGCCTCCTCGATGAACATCTTCTTCAGCTCCTTCACCTTGTCCGGATACTTGTCCGCGAGGTTCTGGGATTGACTGAAGTCCTTGTTCAGGTCGTAGAGTTCGAGCACCTGGTTGTTGAGCGGGTCGGGGTTGGCGGCGCCGAAAGCCTCCCACGGCGCGCGGTTTACCTGAGTGCTCAGCAGCCAGCCTTCATGATACAAGGCCCACTGGCCCATCATCTCGAAGTACTGCGTCTTGTGCCGCGACGGCACCCTGGCGTTTTTGCTGTCGAAGGTGTAAGCGAAGCTCGTGCCTTCGATCGGCGCCTGCTTGATGCCGTCTACCGTTTCGGGCGCGGGAATGCCGGTCACTTCGAGAATCGTTGGCACGACGTCGATCACGTGCATGAACTGATCGCGCAGGCCGCCCTTGTCCTTGATGTGGCCGGGCCAGGAGATGACCATGCCCTGCCGGATGCCGCCGAGCTTCGAGGCGTTTTGCTTGAACCAGGTGAAGGGTGTATCAAAAGCCCAGGACCAGCCCGCCGACATGTGGTTGTAGGTCTGCTCCGTGCCCCAGACGTCATACCATTTCATCTGAACATCGACCGGTACGGCCACACCGTTGAAGAACGCGACCTCGTTAGGCGTGCCGAGCGGGCCGCCCTCGGCGCTGGTGCCGTTGTCGCCGTTGATGTAAATGATGAGCGTGTTGTCGAGCTTGCCCATCTCCTCGATGGTGTCAATGACGCGCCCGATCTCGTAATCGTTGTAGGCGGCATAGGCGGCGAAGATTTCCACCTGCCGGATGTAGAGCTTCTTCTCCTCGGGCGTGCAGTCGTCCCAGTTCTTGATGACTTTCGTGGGCCAGGGCTCCAGCTGGGTGTCCTTCGGGATCACACCAAGACGTTTCTGGTTCTCGAAAATCTCCTCGCGAAGCTTGTTCCAGCCCTCGTCGAAGAGGTGCATTTTGCTGATCTTCTCCACCCATTCCTTGGTCGGATGATGCGGCGCGTGCGTGGCACCCGGCGCGTATTTCATGAAGAACGGCTTGTCGGGCATCGTCTGGTTGATACGATTGAGGTAATCGATGGCATCGTCGGCCATGCCGGTGGTCAGGTTCCATCCCGGCTTGCCCTCGAAGGGATAGATCTGGGTGGTGTTGCGGAACAGGTTCGGCTGCCACTGGTTCGCATCGCCGCCCACGAATCCATAGAAATACTCGAAGCCCATCCCGGTCGGCCACTGGTCAAACGGCCCGACCTGGCTGGCGGCGAACGCCGGGGTGTTGTGGTCCTTGCCGAACCATGAGGTGGCGTAACCGTTATCGAGCAGAATCCGCCCGATGGTGGCCTTGTCCTCGGCGATGATGCTGTTGTAGCCGGGGAAACCCGTGGACTGCTCGGAGATCACGCCAAAGCCCGCCGAGTGATGGTTGCGCCCGGTAATCAATGCGGCGCGCGTCGGCGAGCATAGCGCTGTGGAATGAATGTTGTTATAACGCAGACCGTTCTTTGCGACGCGGTCCATGGTCGGCGTGGGAATTACCCCGCCGAAGGTGCTGGGTACGCCGAATCCGGCGTGATCCGTGATGATGAGCAGAATGTTGGGCGCTTGTTTGGGCGGCACGATGCGCGGTGCCCACCACGGTTTCGAGTTCAAGGCATCGTCCTTGATCACGCCGCCGAATTTCGGCTCGGGCGCGGGCAGTTGTTTGCCACTGATGGTGGTGGTGGCGCTGGGCGAGCCCAGTTCACCGGTGACCTGCTGGGCCATTGCCGTCGAGCCAGCGAAGGCTATGGCGACCAGCACCAAATAAACGATTGATTTCTGAATTGGTTTCATCACTCTTCTCCTTTCTTTCGGATTAACAAGATAAAGCCCGTCAGAGCCGTCGAAATTAACGAGCTCATCAATTCGTCTGAATGTGAAGCCTGAGGACACCCTGATGTCGTTATTATCTCTTGGCGCTCCAGGTTCCCGAGGGCGAATAGGGCGCGTTCAGGGAGAAAGTGCCGCTCACCTCGTTTTCATCGGCTGATAAATCGCCGGAAACGGTGCTGCCGCCGAAGACATCTTCACCGAATACGGTTCCTTCGAGATGGTTGTCGGTCATTTTTCCTTTTAGGGTAAGAAAGACGTCTGTCTCCATTCCCTGGAAGGCGCCCTCAAACGTGCCGCTGCCGACCGGCAGCCGGTAAAGGTCCATTTGGCAGGGTCCGGATAAGGGAATCAATTTCAGTTCATGCGGTCCTGTCCGGACAGGAAGCCGGGGGCTGGAAGATGACAGGGACAATCGTTCGGCAGTCTCAGGCGGAGGTCAATGGATGGATCACCACCTCGGCCCTGCCGTCCATATACTGGCTGTTGGGATTGCCGGAGGCCGTCACCAGTATGGGCGAAACCCCCATCCCCAGCAGCATGG
>JAQAZR010000383.1:0-3515 GCA_032127235.1 Deltaproteobacteria bacterium | reverse complement strand
CAGTTCGATGAAAAAATTTCCGCCGCCGGTTGACTCCAGAATCGCCCCGAACAGCACGAAGACGAAGACGAAGGTGGCGGCCACCCCGAGGGGAAGACCGAAGATGCCTTCGGTCGTGAGCCACAGGGTGGTGGCGATGCGCTCGATGCTGTACCCCTTGTGGATGATCAACTCCGGCATGTAGGGCCCGAAGTGGGCGTAGAGAATGGCCGCCAGGCAGATACCGGTCATCACGAGGCCGATCACCCGTCGGCAGGCTTCCAACACCAGAAGGGTGCCGACGATGCTTATCACCAGGTCGCTCTTGAGCCAGTCACCCTGACGCTCGAAGATATCGGTGAGATTGTAGCAGATATAAAACGTGCAGGTAACCGACGCCAGAACAAGGACCCAGTCGATCAAGACCCAGACCGTCAGCTTGTCCTTGCGGGCGCCTTTGAACGGCGCCTTGAGCAGAAAAGTCAGACTCAGGATGGCACCCAGGTGGATCGACCGTTGGACCAGGGTTGTCAGGGCGGTAATGCCGGCCGTGTAGAGTTGGAAAAGACTCAAGCTGACGGCCAGAACCGTTACCAGGCCGGCTGTCCATCGCATCAGATTTCGATTGCGGTCGTGCGGGGCGGTGATGGCCGAAACCGTTTGGGCTCGATGGCCGTGGTTTCGGGGCTGGTTTGGTTCCGACATCGATCACTCCTGGTCCTTTTTACCTGGGAGTTGCGGGATGGGGGCAGACCCTACGCCAGAGTCGGTAGAGTCCACTCACCGGGCGTGCCGAGAATCGAACGGCTCTGTGGGGTGCCACGGAGGAGAGATTCGTGCGGGTGTGCCGCCAAATGACCGTGTGGTCCACCCCGGGGCTGCCCACGCGCAGGACGAAGTCGCCGGTCGGCAGGTGCATATTCTCGATGGCTTCGTAGGGACCGCGCTGCACCATCCGTCCTACTCCCGGCATGCGGCCCATGCCGGCCCCGAACTTCAGATAGCGTTCTTCTTCGATGAAGATTCGGCCTGCACGATCCAGGCTGTGCTCCTCCCAGATGGGAGCGTTTTCGACCGAGTGATAATACTGCAGGGTAAACCGCTCGCCAACCGCCAGCGGCAGCACCAGCAGCGGCGGTCCTCCTTCAACCGGGACCACCCGCAGTTCCAGGCCGCCGGGTGTCAGGCCGGCGGCAAGCAGTAACAAAAAGACCAGGCCGGAAACCGCGAAAAGTATCCACCGCACCGGCCTGGCCATTGTTCCGCCTTCAGGGCATCAGCTTGGCCGGTACCGCAATCCCTTTTTCCTTGAGGTACTTGACAGTGCCCGGATGGAGGGGGATCGGCGAATACTTGACGGCATTTTCAGGTGTGGTGTAGGCCGCCGAGGGGTGGATCTTGCGCAGGTAGTCGTTGTGTTCGTAAAGCGCGGCGACCAACTTGTAGACCATATCTTCCGCCAGGGATTTCTGACAGATCATCACGTTCCAAACACCGATGGTGGGAACCGGCGTGTCGACCCCCCGGTAGACACCGCCGGCCAGGTCGACCGACGCATAGGTGTCGTTGGCGGTGAGGACCTTCTGGGTTTGCTCCGGCGTGATCGGGATGATGACAATGTCATGGGTGGTGGCCAGATCCAGGATGGAGCTGGTGCCGGGACCCACCGACCAGAAACCGACGTCGATGGTGCCGTCCCGCAGCGCATTGGCGGTTTCCGTGAAGGACAGGCGGCTGTCCTTGAAGGAATCGAGCGGGATACCCACCGCTTTCAACACCGCTTCGGCCATGAAATTGGTGCCGCTGCCCGGGCTTCCGCTGCTGATGCGCTTGCCCTTGACCTGCTCGATATTGGTGATGCCGCTGTTTTTAAGGGTGACCACCTGCAGCAGATTGGGATACATGACGGCCATGGAAAGGATGTCGTGTTTCTTGCCCTTGAATTTGTCCAGTCCGTTGTAACCGGCGTCGGCGACATCGCCCATGACCTCGCCGATAACGGTCTCCCCCTTGTCGGCCAGTTTGACGTTTTCCACACTGGCACCGGTCACTTCGGCCACGGCCTGGATGCCCGGCACGTACTTGGACCAGATCTCGGCCACTCCGCCACCGTAAGGATAGTAGATGCCGCCGGTCCCTCCGGTGCCGATACCGATGAAAGTCGTTTTTGCCGTTACCGGCCCGGCCAGGGCCACGGTTATGCAAAGGATCGTCATAAGACAGATTCGTTTCATGTGCACATCCTCCATTTAACTGTTCGGCGCTATTGTGAAGCGGTCTTGATGATCAGGGTCATTGCTTTGGGGCTTTGGGGCATATCGATCACCGGATAGTTAAAAGACTTGGATTGACCCGGTTCGACGAGGCCTTCCTTGGTGGCTTGAGGAATGAGACCGCCTGCAGCTTTGCCGTTGTCCATGAAAAGGTTGACCCGGTAACGTTGGGGTTTGTCGCTGACGTTTTTGACGGCCACCTTGATGTGCAAGGTCTCTTTTCCCTCGTATTTGTTAAAAGAACAGGACAGGCTCTCCAGGGCGGCTTCCGGTACGATGTCCTTTTCCAGCTTGCTCTCCGGCACGCACGGGAAGCTGTCGGGGGCCGTTCCGGGCGTGTATCCTTTTCCCGCACAACCGGTAAAAAAAAGAAACGCGGCCGCCATTAAGGCGGCCAAAAGGGCTGTTACACCAGGTGACTTTCTCATCTTCCCTCCTTCCTCCCTTGGGGTTGACCCTAAACGGATGTTAACACTTTTGAAAAACCATACCGGTATGGCGTTGTCAATGGGAAACTCCAGGAATGACCTGACGGTAATCCTTCTAAATTTCCATATCTTACTCCTGATAGACCTTCTCAACCAGCTGCAAGGCGGAGGCCAGAACGTCGTCCCGGAAACGGGTGGTCAAAGCGGCCCGCAACATGTCCATTGAAATGATTCGATTCGTTTTTGCCAGCGCGGCCAAGGCCGCCAGAGCCCAGTCCTGGGGTTTGATCCCCAGGGATCTGAGATCGATGCCGTTGATCTCGGCCCTTGTCGGCGGCAGCGTCACTTCCGGCACTTGAAGCACGCGTGTTTTTAATTCCAGAGCGGCGAACAGCGGCCTGCGCCGGTCAACGCCTTCCTGACTCAGGGCGAGGATGACATCCGGCCGGTCGATACCGGCATATTCGATCGGTTTTTCGGACAGAATCAACTCGCTGATGGAAGGCCCCCGCAGGACCGTGATATTGTATTCGTTTTTCTGTGATGCATACAAACCTGCGGTCAATCCGGCCAGGCACAGGATTTCACCGGCCGTCAGAATGCGCTGCCCGGCATTTCCCAGGAGAAGGACGGAATGCCGGCCGGGTTGGGGCGGGTCGAATTGTTTTTCGACCACCACCGGTGGTGAGGCCGCTTTCAATGCCGCAGCGGTTTCCCGGTAGTGGGCGCCGTATTCCGCGCGTCGATTTTCCGGGACTTCGCCTGCCGCTGCCGGCAGCCGGGCGATGGCCTCTTCGATGGCCCGCGGTGTCAGCGTGTTGGAGCGGGTGTAGCG
>JAQAZR010000382.1:0-13467 GCA_032127235.1 Deltaproteobacteria bacterium | reverse complement strand
TCGATGTCGGCTCATCACATCCTGGGGCTGGAGCAGGTCCCAAGGGTTTGGCTGTTCGCCAATTAAAGTGGTACGTGAGCTGGGTTTAAAACGTCGTGAGACAGTTTGGTCCCTATCTTCTGTGGGCGCAGGATATTTGAGAGGATCTGTCCCTAGTACGAGAGGACCGGGATGGACGAACCAATGGTGTTCCAGTTGTCGCGCCAGCGGCATGGCTGGGTAGCTATGTTCGGAATGGATAACCGCTGAAAGCATCTAAGCGGGAAACCAACCTCAAGATAAGATATCCCTTAAGTGTGGAAACATACTTAACTGAAGACCCCTTGTAGACGACAAGGTTGATAGGCCGGGTGTGTAAGCACAGCAATGTGTTCAGCTTACCGGTACTAATCGGTCGTGCGGCTTGGCCACAAAATAATTCACACAATCAGACCTTTCGAGGCGATGTTTACAGACAAATTGACCTTGTGATTTCAAGGCTTGCAGTTTTTCGGTGGCGATAGCAAAGAGGTCACACCCGTTCCCATCTCGAACACGGAAGTTAAGCTCTTTAGCGCCGATGGTACTGCTCGGGAGACTGAGTGGGAGAGTAGGACGCCGCCGGAAATTTATTTTATACCCCGGATGATCCAGTTGGACATCCGGGGTATTTTTTTGGGGCAAGGCTGAAACGTCATCTTATTATCCAGACGATTTCTCGGTTTCCCGCTTAACCCGTTTTTTTCATAGGCTCGCCCTCGACCGATACCATAAATAGAAATTGGAAACTCGAAACTCGAAACTCAGAACCCGGAACCCGGGACCAGTGGTTTCTCGAGGGCCATGAGCGTTTGCCCGTTAAAATCGATCATATCCTTTAACTGACAAAACTGACTTGACCGACTCAACTGGCACAACTGCTCAAACGCAAAATAGAATTTTTATGCACCGTGGTGGCCTCCTCAAGCGGCCATGAAAGTTTAAGTGACAATTGCAATCCCCGCCTGAATGTGATAATATTCAATAATATTATTGGATTAAATATCTTCCTACGACAACTGGCCATCATTTTGATTTGATTCACCGTCGTTCCCTAACGCGATATCTTGCGATTGTTAACTTCCGGGATGCAACGCCGACAGATGCGTTGCCATCTTTACACGAACAGTGTCTGAGGTGGCCTTGATCGCCCGCAGTTTGAAATCGAATATCCTGCTCAATTTGGTGGTGCTGTTGTCTATCGGGACATTTCTTCTTGCTGTCGTTGCGGTCATCACGCACCACCGCGATGTGTTGCGGTCGGAAATAGCCAAAATAAACCTGCTTCTAACTGCGCTCGATGAAAGCGTGTCCCGCGTACCGCAACCGGACGAGGCCGTTACCGCTGCCGGCATCGGGCCTGTTTCTTCCCTCTTTACGCACGCCGAAATTGATTGTGCCGTTGCGGTCGATCGCTTCGGCAAACCGCTTTTGGATCAAGGAACGGGCGGCAACCTGAAGCAAGAGCTGCGGGCGTGTGTTCATTCTGCGCTTAAAACCGGACGTCAGGAACTCTGTTTTTCCGGCCAGGTCTGGGGTATTTTCTGGCTGCAGGATCACCACCTGATGGTTGCCAACCCTTATTTCAAAGGTGGCGTTGTTGACCGCGCCGTCGGCGTGGCCACCAATCTCGAAGACGTATATCAAGCCGAAAGACGGTCCCAAAAAATCTTCCTCATATACGGCGTCATCAACATTGCGATCCTTGCCGCTATCGGTGTTTACCGCATTACCAAACTCTATTTGGATCCCTTACAGCGATTGGCGGGGCGCGCGGAAGACTACCGTGAGGAAGACACCGGCATGATTTTTGCCGTGCGAAAGGGAGACAACGAACTTCACCAGCTCTCGAAGTCTCTCAACCTTATGCTGGAGCGGATTGCCGCAGACAAGCAAAAACTGCGTGCGACGGTTGCCTCTCTTGAAAAAGCCAACACAGACCTTCAAAAAGCCCAACAGGAAATTATACGAGCTGAGAAGCTGGCTTCCATCGGGCGCCTGTCAGCCGGCATCGCTCACGAGATCGGCAATCCGATCGGTATCGTCATGGGCTATCTGGACCTGCTCAAACAGGAAAACGGTGATATCGATGAGACCGAAAAACGCGACTATATCCGCCGCACGGGGGAAGAGATCTGCCGGATCAACACGATTATCCGACAGTTGCTCGATTTGGCACGTCCGTCGGCCGAGGGCGCAACGGCGACACACGTTCACGATGTCATCACCGATGTCTCTGATGTCGTCCGCTTCGAGCCGAAGGTGTCAAATATCGACATCCGCCTAAACTTGGAAGCCAAAAATGATTGTGTCATCGCGGATCCCAACCAACTGCGCCAGGTTTTTTTAAACTTGATTCTCAACGCCGTCGATGCCATCGCTTTGAAATCATCGAACGGCGAAGGACGCCTCAGCATTCGATCGACGCTCGCTAAACATAATGGCGGTGCGAACGATTCCCTAAACGCTGCCGATCAACAGGTGCTGGAAATAGCGGTGATCGACAATGGCATCGGAATAGCGCCTGAAAACATCGCCGATATCTTTGATCCTTTTTTTACCACCAAGGAACCGGGCAAAGGCACCGGACTCGGGCTCTCGGTCAGTTTCATGATCTTAGAAAGCCTTGGCGGCAAAATTTCGGCTGCCAGCAAGGTCGGCGAAGGCACGACGATGCGCGTGACGTTGCCGTTGAGGGCGGCAACCCGTCTACCCGGGTCCATTCACCAATAATTGATGGCCTGTCCTTGCCACGGCGTTCTGTTGTCAATGGCTCTCGCCTATCCGCGGTGCCGATCGGCTGTGTTTCTCAAGCGGCGAAGACACGCGCTGTATGCAGTTTCCTAATAGGTTTGAATTTGCACGAAATGGCGAGTTACTGGATTGGAAAACCGAATGACGCTCAACCGCCCCCTGGCTGGATACAGATTCAGTTGGTGAAGGGGCTGGATGGCAGGTCTTTATGATGGGCGAATCACTCTCTCCGGCATGTGGTCAAGGTCCGCGGCGACTGCTCGTGATCGATGACGAAAGTAACATGCGGCACATGCTGGCGGCCATGCTGAAGAATTCCGGTTACTCAGTCGACACGGCCTCAGAGGGGCTCGAAGGCATGAAAATGCTGGAACGGTCCTCCTACGATTTTATCCTCTGCGACATCAAGATGCCGAAGATGGACGGAATGACATTCCTTAAGACCGCCGGAGATTTGGTCAAGCACTCGACCGTTATCATGATGTCGGCTTACGGTACCGTTGAGACGGCGATAGAGGCCATGAAGCTGGGCGCATACGACTACATTTCAAAACCGTTCAAAAGTGATGAGGTTACCCTGACCCTCAAAAAGGCCGAAGAGCGCGAACGGTTAAAGAAAGAAAACAACTTTCTGCGGGAGCGGATCAGAACCATCCAGGCCGACAACCGTTTCGACCGCATGGTGGGTCAGAGCAAAGCCATACAAGCGGTGTTCGAACTGGCCCAAAAAGTCGCCCGGCACAACACCACCGTGCTGATTACGGGTGAGAGCGGGACCGGTAAAGAGTTGATCGCTCGCGGCATCCATTTTTACAGTGAAAGGGCCGGCGGCTGTCTCATACCGGTCAATTGCGGCGGAATCCCCGAAAATCTCCTCGAAAGCGAAATGTTTGGCTACAAAAAGGGGGCTTTCACCGGCGCGGACCGTGACAAGGCCGGACTTTTCGAAGCGGCTGGGGGTGGAACGCTGTTTTTGGATGAAATCGGCGAATTGCCTCTGTCTTTGCAGGTCAAGCTGTTGCGGGTGCTGCAGGAAAGCGAGGTTCGACCGATCGGCGACCCGAAAACACACAAGGTCGATGTCCGGGTGATTACGGCGACGGCAAAGAATCTGGAGGCGGAAATGCGGAAGGGGACCTTCCGTGAGGATTTGTTTTACCGCCTCAACGTGATGCAGATTCACCTGCCACCACTCAGAGAGCGGACCGAGGATATCCCGCCTCTTTGTCAGCTTTTTATAGAGCGTTTCAACGGCGAGTTGAAAAAGAACATTGCCTCCATCAGTCCGGGGGCCATGTCCCACTTAATGAAACATCCTTGGCCGGGAAATGTCCGTGAGCTGGAAAACGTCATCCAAAGGGCGGTGGTGTTAGCTGAACAAGACGCCCTGTTGCCTGAACACCTTCCGGGCAGCGTCGTCACGGGGCTTGAAAACGGTCATCTCGATACCCTTTTCGAGGGTTTTTCCCTGAAAGAAGCCCAGCGAAGTCTCGAAAAAAAACTCATCGTCAAAGCGCTTACGGAAACCGGTGGAAATCGTACCCGGGCCGCGCGCCTGCTGGAAATCAGCCATCCCTCTCTGCTCAGCAAGATAAAAGCTTATGGTATCGACCTTTGAAGAGTCAAGTTAACCCGACGATATTCAGGAGGAATTGATGGATGATAAAGAGAGGTGGTTGACCGCTTTTGAAACGGGCTTCGCGGTGGCATCGGCTAAAAACAGGTGCAGCACGATCAGTCCGACCGGTTGATCTTGTTTCTCAGTTTTCCTGAACATTTGAACGTTACGACCTTACGCTCCCGCAGAATCAGGTCTGATCCGGTCGCCGGATTACGGCCTCGCCTTTTGTTCTTTTCTTTGACACAAAATTTTCCGAATCCGGAAATCAGTACGTCTTCCTCACGTTCCAGTGTGTTTTTTATTATTTCCAGAAGAGATTCAACGATGTCGACCGATTTTTTCTTGGTGAAACCGAGCTCATGCACCGCCGTGACGATTTCGTTCTTGGTCAACGCCATAGCACCTCCTCAATTCGCAGGGTCGATTTGGGGTTTTATGTACTGATTATTTGTTTCAATAATGGAGTTAAACACGAAGGTCAACATTTATTTTTGCTGGTCTACAGATTGAAAACTTAAGCATATCAAGTGCATCAGGCAGTCAGGGAGATTGGGAACCCTCTTGGGGAGAGTCATCACCGGCCGGGGCGGAATCGGCTTTCACGTCGCCGGAGGTATCGGCTTCCGGGGCATCAAGCGGGACAACGCTTTCGATTTTTTTCATGGTTGTGTTGATTTTGGCGACAATTTCATCAATTTCGGCCTTGAGTCGGGAATCGTCCATATCGACCATATAAAAAATCTCCGTAGAAGGACCCGGCGTTGACGGCCGCCCACCTGCTGCATGAAAAACCGCTCAAACCCACTAATGTCAAACGAAAATAAGGTGGACGCCTACGCCCGGATAACCGATTTCGAGTCGCGGCTGAAACTCGCCGCCAACGGGTTCTAAGCCCGGACCAAGCCCGTCTTCAAATAAGGGGTTCGGGTTTGTCCCCACTGTTGTGCCTTTCATGCGCTATCGGCATTGGGTCCGGTCTAAGACCCCGTAAGCGACTCAGACATCAGCCGCTGTTCTCAACCGCTCATCGGGGCTCCTGCGCATCATTTTCATGCACCGTGTCGGTCCAAAGCTTGAGTGTATAACATGATAAGTAATTAAATATACATAAATAAATTCTATGTCAAGGCGCTTGTTCGGGGCCCTTACCACCACTCAGGTAAATCGGCACCCGGCCCGGCGCTCGCATAGGCTTGGCATGCTCGCTTCTCGCACCTTGCGCTGCGGGCGACTCGGTCATCCCGGTGCGTCACCGTATTTACGAACTGGACCGGTTAGCCAGACGAGGGCGGCATGGTTTCGGTGTCGGACAGACGGGCCGCTTCGGCGCGACCTTGTTTTTCGTCTACGAAGTAAAACAGAATGCCGCCGATGAGAAACAGCAGGGCCACCGAGCCGATGCTCCAGCGCGATGCCACTTGGCCGAAGTGTACCACGTCGGCCGCCGAGGGCGCCGGGGGCAGAAGGATGCGTTTGACGGTCAAGCCGACCAGCCCCATCAGCGACGGCCCGATGATCGTGGCGAATTTACCCAGCATGTTGTAAAATCCGAAATACTCGGCCGTTCGGTGTCTGGGAATCAATCGTGCGTAATACGATCGGCTGAGAGCCTGAATTCCGCCTTGAACCAGTCCGATCATGACCGCCAGGACGTAAAATTCGGCCTTCCTGGTCATCATCGTGCCCCAAAGAGTTATCAGAAAGTAGGCTCCGATGGCCAAGAAGATAGCCCTGCGAACACCCACGACTTCACCCAGTTTGCCGAATCCGAGGGCGGCCGGAAAACCGACAAATTGAACCACCAGAAGCGCACCGATGAGGTCGTTGGCCTGAAAACCGAGGGCCAGCCCGTAATCGACCGCCATGCGGATGATGGTGTCGACTCCGTCGATGTAGAACCAATAGGCCATCAGAAACAGAAAAACAGTTTTTAAACGGCGGAAATCACGCAGCGTTTTTCCAATTTGTTGAATTCCTAAAAAAACAGCAGTGCGAACCCCGGTTGTCGATCGCCGGTAGGCGTCCTCGGGCACCCAGTAGACGGTAAAGAGAGTGAAGCCGCCCCACCAAAGCGCGACCGTGAGAAAAGCATACCGAACCGCGCTGGCGGCATCCGGCAGGCCGAAGCGCTCCGGCATCAAGGTCATCAGCACGTTGACCAGAAACAGTAACCCGCCACCCAGGTATCCCATGGCATAGCCCAAGCTCGATACGTAATCGATGCGGGTTTCCGACGCCACGGCCGGCAACAGCGAATCGTAGAAGACGATCGATCCTGAGAACCCGACGATACCGGTGACATAAAGCAGAATCGCCCACTCCCACTGGCCTTTTCCCACCAGGAAAAGACCGGCGGTCATGATGACGCCGAGGTAGGCAAAAAGTATCAGAAATTTCTTACGCACCGAGGCTTTGTCCGCAATGGCGCCCAGCACCGGTGCCAATATCGCGACAACCAGGCTGGCGACGGAATTAGCCAGGCCCAGTTGTGCCGTACTGACGTTGGGGTCGGTCCCCTGGCTCCAGTATTGCTTGAAAAAAAGCGGGAAGAATCCTGCCATGACCGTTGTCGCAAAGGCCGAATTGGCCCAGTCGTACATCGCCCATCCCCAGACGGCCTTGCGGTCGTCGGGTGCGGTAGAGTCAGCAGGCGATGAAGGGGTGGGTGCGCGAGGTTTCATGTAAAGTATGTGAGAGGAATTCGGATAACCTCACCAGGTCGGCCGTAAGAAGGCTGAGATCATCAGTTTGTGCCCACCAGGAATTGTCTAAGGACACTAGTTCATGGTGTAAAGCCGATCGTGCAGGCGGCGGGCCCTCAAGCAGAAGGCTTCGAGCTTGGCGGTGATAATCTGCGGAAAAGGCGATCCGTCGCTTTCGATGGCCAGGAAGGGCAGTTCGTCGATGTCGGAAAGCACCGTGCGCAACCGTTCGTTTTGAGGGTCGATTCGCAGCTTGTCACTACGGTTCATCGTTTCGGAAAGAATCGCCTCCGAGAGGCGGTTGGGCATACAGCCGAAAGGCCCGATGGCAATCACGCCGCAGGCAACGTCAACGATTTCAGCAAGGGCACTGCCAATGGTCAAAATGGCCTCGCCGCCCAAGTCGGGCGACAGATGCTGAGATGCCCCGTCGATGATAGTGTCCAATTTGACCGTTTCGGCAGGCACCAGTTGCGAGCCGGCGAGAATCGTCTTGATGCGCCTTTCGTAAAACCCTTTGTAGCGGGTTTGCAGCAAAAATTTCAGATATTCCAGCAGCGTCGGTTTGCAGTCCGCTCGCCCGGACTTCACGAGAAAATCGGCATAGAGCATCCATTCGGAAATGGGCGAGCAGATGGTGGCAAATCCCTGTTCGGCCAGCCGTTCCGTCAGATATTGCCGCGACAGGGCATCACGGCGGACGAAAATTTCTCCGGCCAAAAAAATTTTCGGAACCGCGACAGGCGGACGTTTGAGTTGAATCCGCCGCAATCGTTCGGCGGCTGTTTTCAATCGTTCCTCGAGGCGTTTGAAATTACCCTGCCTGAGCTGTTTCAAGATCAAGTCCAGCTCATCTTCGAATGCGGTCATGGCCGCTGGAACGTCATCGGCATTGGCGAGCAGCATCGACCGGATGTCTTCCAAAACATCGGAAACCACGATGGCCCACCAGCCGCGCCGCTGAAAATCAGTGTCCAGACCGGCGTAGGCATTCTCCGAGCTCAGGGTGAGCAGGGCCACGTCGGGTAGCTCGAGCCGTTTGATCAGGTTTTCCATAAAGACCGAATACTGACCGAAGCGGCAGGGTCCGCTGCCGCCGGCCATGAAATAGACCAGCACCTCCTCGGGTTTTTTTTCATTGCGAACGTAGTTCAACAGCGTGCCGGTCGTCAAAATCAGCGGCAGGCACTCCTTGCAGCTCGTGTTGGCGCGCCCGGTTTTCAAATCGGCTTCGGTGGCCGGCGGGTAGGCCCTGGCATTAAAGCCTTTCCCTTGAAACACCGCGGCCAGGCATTCGCTCGCCAGGCGGCCCATCGATGGGAAAAGCAGCGTCACCCGCCGGTCCGTCATGTCTAATTTTTCACCTTTCGAGGTGACGACCCGGGCAACACCCTTTTCTAAAAGGGTTTTTGCGGCCGTAAATGTCTTTTTAACCGGACCGATGCGATGGGTGGCCGTCAGCTTGCGGTAGGCGGCCACAATGTCGAGAAACGCTTCGATGCGTGTTTCGAGCCCGGCATCGGCTGTGTGGCTGTCGAGTTCCAGCGTTAAAGAGGGTTTGCGGCCCATGATGCTGCGAAAATAGCCGAGGAGAAAAGAATCCGGGCCGCATGAAAAGTTGGTGATGTAGACCGCAAAGAGCTGCGGATGTTCTTTGACGATCCGGGCGGCTTTTGTGATCAATTGCCCGATACCCCAATACATGTGGCGCGTGGTTTTTTCATGATTCAGCGGCAGAAAATCGAGCGGGATCACCGCAACCCCCCTTGACGCGAGCTTGTGCGGGATGCCCATATGGGCCTCATCGACGAATGCGCTGTAGGGACGGCCGAAGAGAACCACTGCGAATCGATCGGGGTCTTTTTCGATTTCCGCGAGAGTTTGCCGACCGACGGCCAACATTTCGTCGAGATAGCGCCGCTGTCGTTCGAGGGCGACATCAAAGGCCTGTCGGGCCCTGCGGCGTCCAATGCCTATCGACCGGGCGGTTTCAATCAATGGACGCCGGGCACCCTCAAGGCCTTGCGTCAGATCGATCAACGGTGTGAGCATCCGGCTGCCACGCGCCCTTAAAGCGTCGAGCTGCTCCCTGAAAGTGGCGCGCAGAATATAGGTTTCACCCTGTACGATCGGGCAAACCTGGGAATTCATGCGATTGTCATGCGTCGGAACAGCCCTGAAATGCGGTAAGAAGAGATATTCCGGCGACGGCTCCATGTTCAGCAGTTCGTGGAAATAACCGTGGGCCAGTTCGGCCGGGAAACAAAATGCGGCGTTGCGCTGATCGATGCCCTGACGGGAATACGTTGCCGGCAGCACCGGCTCGAGGCCGAGCTGCGCGAAAAAGGACGCATAAAGCGGATAATAGGTGTTGACCAGGAAGCTGCGGTTGAAACCGATCCGGCCGCGGATCTTGGAATCGGATGCTGTGACTGGTCGGGGCGAAGCGCTGCTAAAGGTCATCCGCTGCCTGAGACTGACCCGATCGAGGCCGTCGACATCGTAGCTGACCTTGCGCCTCAGGTTGTCATAGCGGTTGCAAGCCCCGCCAAACGGGTATGCGCTTCCGTCCAGCTCGATCATCGCGATTTCGCAGCGGCGGTCGCATTTTTCCTTGCCGCCCTTACAGGTGAACGTTCGCCCGTAGGTCACCGCACGCTCTGCCAGCAGCGCCAGGTCAAACGCTTTTTTTTGCATCAAGCCGCTGGCCACCCTTTTTTTAACCTCGAGGGCGACGCCGAAGGCCCCCATGAGTCCGGGTTCCGGAGGGACGACGATCGGTTTTCCCACGAGGGCCGCCATTGCCAGCGGAACCCCTCTGTTGTAACAGACACCACCTTGCATGAAGACTTTGTTGCCAACCGGACGGTTACCCTTCACCCGATTGGCATAGTTCATACAGATGGAATAGACCAGACCGGCCGTGATGTCTTCGCGGCCGACGCCTTCATGGATGGCATTTTTAATGTCGGAAGCAATGAAAGCGGCACATTGATCGTTGAAGTTCGGGACGTTTTGTCCCTGAAGCGCGATGTCGGCGATATCCTCCATTTGGACGCCCAGGGTTTCATAGGCCGATTCTTCGAGAAAAGATCCGGTACCGGCCGAACAGGCCTCGTTCATCGCGTAATCCGACGGGACCCCGTTTGTGATGTAGGTGTATTTGGCATCCTGCCCGCCGATTTCGAAAATCGTGTCGACGGCCGGGTCGAAATAAACCGATGCCGTGGCATGGGCGATGATTTCGTTGATCACGCCGTCGGTCAATGCATGCAGTCCCGCGATCTGACGTCCGGAACCACACACGCCCAATCCTTCGATTTCGACCATCTGCGGATCGACGACCGCCGACACCTGGTCGAGGATCTGGCGATAACACTGCCGTGAGGCAGTGATCGGATCGCCGTTGGTGCGCAGATAGACGGAGGCTAAAATGGCGTTGTCATCTTTGCGGAGCAGGACGGCTTTGGTGGTGGTCGAGCCGACGTCCAGACCGATGTAAACGTGATCGCCGGCTCGTGCCGTTTTCTTTTCAATGCTTTTGAATTCGACCTGGCTGCTGAAGCGGCTCAGGGGCGGCAGCCGGTCGAACGATGAAACATCGTTTCTAAAGAGGTCGGCGATGGCGGGCATGGGGCGGGTCGTGTTTTCGAGTGCCCAAAGGGCGGCCCCCAATGCCTCGAAGTAGGCGGCTTCTTTAGGGACGATCAGCCCGGGTATCTGCTCCTGCAGGTACGCGATCATCATTCGGTTTTGAGTCGTGCCGCCGACGATCATGATGTTCCGCCGGTCGACCTTTTTCAAAAGCTCCAAAATCTTGTTGGCCATCATTTTGCATAAGCCGGCCGTGACTTTCGATTTCGGCACCCCTTTGTTGGTGGCGTGTGTGCAGTCGGATTTGCAGAAGACCGAACAGCGACCGGAGACCAGATAAGGTTCCGCGGTCGCGGTCCAGCGGGCAGCCTCTGTCAGGGAGACATCCATCCGCCGCAGCTGCTGCAGGAAAAATTCTCCGGTCCCGGAAGCGCACTTGTTACCGGTGATCACGTTTGAAATCTGGCCCATGCGATCCAAGACGTAGACCATGAATGTTTCACCGCCGGCTGACACAACGGCCGGGCAGGCGACATCGCGTGGTTTGACGAAGCGATAGGCATACTCTACGGCTTCGGGTTCGGAAATTGCGCTGAGATTCAAGAATTGGCGGAATTTTCGGCCGGTGACGGCAACCCGCAGTGTTCGGGAGGGGGCGAGATCGGCCAAGACCCGGCGCAGCGTCTTTTGGGGATCACCGCCATGCGGTTGGACGCTCTGGGCAACGATCCGAGGTTCGGGGTAAGAAGCGGAGGCCTGGTCGGCATATTTATCCAATTCCACCGCAACCAGAGAAATGGTGGACGCGCCGAGGCACAGGCCATAAGATCTCAGTTTGCCGGAATCGCAATCGGGATTCAACGTGACCCTCCATCTCTTTGGAAAGCAGCTTCGGTAATCGGAAATGTCGTCCGTATCAAAACGCCTTTCGGCCTTGCACCGAGGCGCCGGGAAATCGAATCAAGTTTATACGCATATATAACGATCCCGGTCGCAGAATGCAAACATTCCGGCACAGACGGCTGAATCGATCGGTTGGCGACGCGATGACGCCCGATCGCACCGGTGACCGCAACGCGGATCATTTGTCAATTGCTGTGCGCCGGTTCGTCTTTTTGGGGTGCCGCGACACGACGGTTGAGCAAGGCTTTCATCACCGCGTGAACGAGCGTGGCCAGAGGGATGGCGAAAAAAAGGCCCCAGATCCCCCACAACCCGCCGAACAGCAGCACGGCCACGATGACCGCTACCGGATGAAGGTTGACCACTTCCGATAGCAGCAGAGGTGCCAGCAGATTGCCATCGAGCAACTGAATGACCGCGTAAGCGATCAAGGCATAGAAAAATTGGTTGCCGAGACCCCACTGGAAGTAGGCAAACAGAGCCACCGGCAAAAAAATCACCGTTACGCCCACGTAAGGGACCAGGACCGAAAACCCGACCATCAGGGAAACCAGCATCGTCAACTGCATGCCCAGCAGCTTGAACGTCATATAGCTGACGCTCCACACAATCAAAATTTCCCAGATTTTCCCGCGGATATAGTTGCCGAACTGCTGGTTGACCTCGCGCCACACCTGGCTCGCCAGCAGGCGGTTGTCCGGCAGAATATTGGCCAACCAGGCAAGGATTTTTTGCTTGTCCTTCACCATGAAAAACACCATCAAGGGCATGAGGATCAGGTAGACCAGAATGGAAATAACACCCCGTACAGAGGCGATCGAGAGCGTAAGGAGCCGCTTGACGAGGGCGGTCAGCTCGGTGCCGATGAAGTCGAGCACCTGTTTGATCTGCGTTTGCGAGACAATATCCGGATATCGTTCGGGCAGACGCATCAACTCGCTTTGACCGGCGGCCATCATCATCGGCAGCTGTTGCACGAGCTGTGCAATCTGGCGCGACAGAAGCGGCAGGAGAAAAATAATCAGCAGCAGGAGACAGGCCAGGAAGACAATAAAGGCAATCAGCACAGACAACATGCGCGGAACTTTGAAGCGGGCCAGATGGGCGACCATTCCGTCCAGCAGATAGGCGATGACGGCACTCGCAAATACCGGAATCAACATGTCGCCGAACATGAAGATAAAGACGAATCCGAGCACCAGCATGAATCCGAGAACCAGTATCTGCGGATCGGAAAAGTAGCGGTCAATCCAGTCGCGAATCAGTTGAAGCATTCTCATCTCTGACGCAGCTCGGTCGCCCCGTTGCGGCAGCTCCTTTACACGGTATTTCAAACGGTGAATGTCACCGATTCCTTACCATATTTTTTTTCGCAGAAGAAATGATATTTATCGGTTCCGACGTTGCCGGTTCGACCGGTTTGAAGTCGATCTATGTTATTGAATTTAGATGGTATAAGAACAGTCGTCCGGCCGGCGGGGCTAATTTTTGCCTTTTGGCGCAATTTCTGTTAATAAACCGGCGGTTTGCGTCACGCGAAAGAAGGATCGAAACCGTCACCGCAGGGCTGATCGGGCGGAGAGGGCCTCCAGTAATCAGCGCAAAGGCCTTTTCCCGGCGGCGACCCACCTGTTTTGACCAACGGCTCTTAAGAACGGCGAAATCAGCGATGTCTTATTCTATCCAAAAAAAAGTCGGGATCGCCTCGGTCATCATGATGGCATCGGTCTTGTTGAGCCGTTTGATCGGACTGGTCCGAGAGATGGTCATCGCCTACATCGGCGGTGCCAGCGGTGCGGTCGATGCCTACCAGTTGGCTTTTTTCATCCCTGAAATCCTGAATCACATCGTTGCCAGCGGCTTTTTGTCGATCAC
>JAQAZR010000381.1:0-3100 GCA_032127235.1 Deltaproteobacteria bacterium | reverse complement strand
TTCTTCAAAGCCTCGGTTTCGGTGGCGGAAACGCTTTCCCGGATCGCCTTTTCGACCCAAGCGGCATTGCGGCCCCGTTCTTCGGCGACGCTGCGGGCCTGGGCCACCATGTCGTTGACGACTTTCTCCGACATGGTCTTGTTGATTTCCTGACCGCCGCCGCCCACCGGGTGGGCAGCACCGATGTTCGTGCCCGGCGCCATCGCGGCGATATCGGCGGCCATGGTGATCATCACGCCCGCCGAAGCGGCCCGGGCACCACTGGGCGATACATAGACGGCAATCGGTATCTTGCTGGCCAGTATGGCTTTGACGATGGTGCGCATCGACTCGGCCAGCCCGCCGGGCGTGTCCAGTTCGATGATCAGGATGGCGCCATCCTGGTCGTTGGCTGTGGTGATGCTGCTCGTAATGTAGTCCGCGACGCCGGGTCCGATACCGGCGTTGATTTTTATAATATAGATGTCGCCGGCAGCGGCGGCGGGTATGATTGCCGTGGAACCCGGCAGCAGAAACATCAATAGCCCGATAAGAATAATCGCGGTTTTTAAAATGGGCCGGCCCAGCGCGGAAGGGATTCCCGGCTTTCTGCATATTGTGTCGACCGTGCGCTTCATAGATCTTCCGTTTTGATGCCGCCCAAGCGAGATCAGGATTTATCCTCCTGCGGCTCGGGCAGAGGGAGGTCCATGGCCTTCATCAGCAGCTTCATGTCTTCCCATACCGCCCGTTTCTGCTCCGGGTTGCGAAGCAGGTAGGCCGGATGATATGTGGGCAGCAATTTGGCCCCCATGCAATCGTAGAACCGTCCCCGGAGCCGCGAAATCGGGGTTGTGGTCTGCAGCAGGTTCTGTGCGGCGAAAGACCCCAGGGCGCAGATGAAATCCGGTGCAATAGATTTCAGCTGGCGTTTCAGAAACGGGCTGCAGGCGTCGATCTCGTCCGGTTGCGGATTACGGTTTCCAGGCGGCCGGCACTTGATGATGTTACAGATATAGACCGACTCCCGACTGAGGCCGATCGCCTGAATGATCTTCGTCAGCAGTTGGCCGGCCGCACCCACGAAAGGTTGACCCTGCACGTCCTCATCGTAACCCGGCCCCTCCCCCACGAATACCAGTCGTGCGCGGCTGTTTCCGGCGCCGAATACGATATTCTTGCGGCCGCTCGCCAGTTTGCAGCGGCGACAGTCCCCGAGATCACCGCGGATCACTTCGAGGGTTTCGGATGTCCCGTTAACAGAACCGCGCGGAACCGACATCCAGGAGTCGATAACCGCAAGCCCACTTTCCGAACAGTCGAAGCCTCTCCATCCGATGCGGCTCAGCTGCAACAAGGATCGTTCGATATCGTCTATGGCGGCCAAGACCGCCTGCCGTCTGTTCATGGTAGTAGGAATCGATCGCATCGAGGGTGAGGTTCGGAACGTATGCCGGTTGTCTGCATAAAAGACGACCCATCCGACACTCCGGTCTGCTGCCTGCCTTCAGGTAACATTTGCTTGCCGGTCGGTTTGAAAGCCGTCGATCTGCGGAGGTCAGTTGCTGTGATCGACACCACGGAGCCCCACCCGTTCGACGACCCTATCCAATATAGTATGGGCGATGGCGAGTTTGTCCATAACCGGAATGGTCTCACACGTCCCATCTTGGAAAAAAAGCATGACCTGATTGGTGTCGGATTCGAAGCCGGACCCGGGGGAACCGATCAGGTTACCGGCAATGATATCCAGGTTTTTTGCGGCCAGTTTCTGAGCCGCGTTTTTCCGAAGGTCCTCCGTTTCGGCGGCAAAACCAACCAGGACCTGGTGTGTTTTGCGCCGGCCCAGCTCTTTTAGAATGTCTGCTGTCTGCTCGAGTTCGAGCGTCAGGGCCGCGCAGTCTTTTTTTATTTTAGTCGCGGCCGCGGACTGCGGGCGGAAGTCGGAAACCGCGGCCGTCTTGATAACGATGTCACAGTTCTCGAAACGATCCAGCACGGCCCGGGCCATCTCCTCGGCAGTTTGAATCCGAATGACATCGACATCGAACGGATCGGCCAGCACGGTCGGACCGGTGACCAGCGTCACACCGGCGCCGCGGTGTTCGGCGGCCCGGGCCACGGCAAACCCCATCTTGCCGGTCGAGGGGTTGCTGATGAAGCGCACCGGATCGATCGGCTCGCGCGTCGGACCGGCGGTCACCAACACCCGTTGGTTCTTTAGATCCTTGGGTGCCAGTCGGCCGATCAGTCGGTCAAGGATCTGCGGCGGTTCCGGCAAACGGCCCGGGCCGACCGTGCCGCAGGCCAGATCCCCTGCCCCCGGTTCCACAATGCTGTAGCCGTCGCGTCGCAGGACATCGAGGTTTCGTTGAACCGCGCGGCTATGGTACATGTTGGTGTTCATGGACGGGCAGAGAACCACCGGGGCGGTAACCACCATCATCATGGTGGTGAGGCCGTCGTCGGCAATGCCGTTGGCCAGCTTACCGATCAGATCGGCCGTGGCCGGTGCGATCACCACGGCATCGGCCTCGGTCGCCCAATCGATGTGCCGAAAAGACGTCTCGTCCGCCTTCTCGAAGAGGCTGGTGCAGACCGGACGACCCGAGAGGGCCTGAAACGTCATCCAACCGACGAAATGCTGCGCGTTGCGGGTCATCACCACCCTGACGGCAGCTTCCTGGCGGGTCATGAGGCGCAGCAGTTCGACGCTCTTGTAAGCGGCGATGCCGCCGCTGACGGCTAGAATAATCTTTTTGTCTTTCAGTCCGTGGGTCACTTCAATCGACTTTTCGAAAGCTGATTTGCGTGGTTTATCCCGACTATACACCCGACTATACAAACGATCGACAGACTCGTCAAATTATCTCGTTGCGGCCTGTCAGCCGGCGGCGCTTTTTTCAAGGTACCAGCGGTAGGTGGAATGGATGCCTTCGACGAGCGGAATGCGGGGCACCCAGCCGGTGCGCTGGAGCCGCGACACATCGAGAAGCTTGCGAGGCGTGCCGTCCGGTTTCGAAGCGTCCCAAACTGTTTTACCCTTGTAACCGACGACACTACTGACAATCTCGGCCAGATCTCGAATGGTCAGGTCCTTTCCGACGCCGATGTTGATGTG
>JAQAZR010000380.1:0-3377 GCA_032127235.1 Deltaproteobacteria bacterium | reverse complement strand
CACTTGGGCCAGACCGCCATGTCGCCCAAGGTTTTGAACGCCTTTGCTTTTGCGCATCCATTTATGGATGTCTGCGGTGACGTCATCCTGGCCTGGCTGCACCTGTGGCGTGCCACGGTGGCCGTCGCGGCCCTGGAAAAGGGTGCCAAAAAGAAAGACGCGGCCTTTTACGAGGGGCAAGTGAAGAGCGCCGAATTTTTCATCCACACCATTTTACCGGTCACCCACGGAAAGATGAAGGCCATATTGGAGACCAACGGGGCGGCCGTCGAAATTGCGGACGCGGCTTTCGGCGGTTAGATCGTGTCCATTCAGAAACGGGCTGATCGTTTGCTCTCGAATCGATCGGCCCGAAACCCTGCCCCGCACCCCGTCGTTGAAATCTGTCCCCCGCAACCCGCAACCCGTAACCCGCAACCTACGACAAACATCCCACAGCAAGCCCTCGCGCAACCCGCTCTCAGCTTCCCATCACTCCTTGCGCACCTTCTGGCGCAGCTCCTTCTTTAACACCTTGCCCACGTTGGACTTGGGCAGCTCGGTGCGGAATTCGACCTCCGTCGGCCACTTGTATTTGGCCAGCTTTTCGTGACAGAAGGCGATCATTTCCTCCTGGGTGGCGGTCGTACCCTCTTTGAGCACGATGAAAACCTTGACCGCCTCACCGCGTTTTGGATGGGGAATACCGATTGCCGTGGCCTCCTGTACTTTGGGATGTTCGAAGAACACCTCTTCGATATCCCGCGGGTAGACATTGTAGCCCCCTGAGATGATCATGTCTTTCTTGCGGTCGACGATGTAAAAGTACCCTTCCGCGTCCATTTGGCCGATGTCACCGGTGTGGAGCCACCCATCGACGAGTGTTTCGGTCGTGGCGTCCGGCTTGTTCCAGTATCCCGTCATGACCTGGGGGCCTTTGACCATCAGTTCGCCCGTTTCTCCGGTCGGCAGGTCGGTCCGGCCGTCGTTCAGCTCAACGATCCGGCATTCCGTGTCGGGGATCGGCAGACCGATGCTGCCGGCCTTGCGCTTGCCGCCGGCGAAGGGATTGATATGGGTGACCGGCGAGGTCTCCGTCAAGCCGTAACCTTCGACGATGACCGCCCCGGTGCGTTTCTCAAAATCTCGAATGACCTCAACCGGCAGGGGGGCGCTGCCCGAGAAACAGCCCTTGATCGACGTCATCGGGGTCCGGTCGATGTTGGCGTGATTGAGGATGCCGATGTACATGGTCGGCACCAGCGGCGCGAAGGTCGGTTTGTATTTGCCGATGGCTTCCAGGAGTTGCTCGGGTTGCGGTTTTGGAACCAGGACATTTTCCCAGCCCAAGTAGATCGCGAAATTCATCGCCGTGGTCAGGCCGAACACGTGGAAAAAGGGCAGGGCACCGAGCATGACCTCCGCGCCCTCTTTAAACGTCGGAAACCAGGCGCGGCACTGCTGGACATTTTTGCTGAGGTTGGCATGGGTCAGCATCACGCCCTTAGACACCCCGGTCGTGCCGCCGGTGTACTGATACATGGCCACATCCTCGAAGCCAAGCGTGACGGCCGGCGGGTTCGGCCGATGATCGGCCAGGACCGCCTTCCACTCGAAAACGTCGGCGGCCGTTTTGACATCTGCCGCCAGCTTTTTCTTTTTTGCCACCAGCGGAAAGAGCCAATTTTTGGGAAAGGGAAGATAATCGCCGATCGAGGTGATCACGATCTGTTTGATGCGGGTCTTGGGACGCAGGTCGATCATGCGGTTGCCGAGCAGATCGAGCGTGACCAGCAGCTTGGCACCCGAATCGTTGAACTGGTGGTCGAGTTCGCGATCGGAATAGAGCGGATTGTTCATCACCGCGATTGCGCCGATTTTGAGAACCGCATAGTAAGCGGCGACACACGGGATCGTGTTCGGCAGGAGGAGGGCCACACGATCGCCCCGGTTCACCCCAAAGGCCGACAGGGCCGAGGCAAAGCGGTCCACCATCTCCTTTAGCTGACGGAACCGGATCCGGTAGCCCTGAAAGTTCAGGGCGCTGCGATCCGGAAACCGCTCGGCCGAGCGGTCCAGAAAAGCCGGCAGACAAACATCCTCGTATTCGACGAATTCTGGGACTCCTTTTTCGTAATTGGCCAGCCAGGGTTTGTCCCGGCCTGCGGATTCACTCGTCACGGCAGTCTCCTTTTTGGTTGTTAAACCGTCTCGACCATGCTAAAAAAGTTACCTTGTGCCGCGGCCGGACGATAAGACACATAATAAGTTACTGTATAACGAGAATGAATAATTTTCAACCGGTTAAAGCGCAGTGCGCTTCCTGTTTATTCGCCGGCCCGGCCCCCTTTTGACGCAAATGCCATCCGGAAAAATCGGTCGTCGGCATGATCGTCGTGTGCCCTTCGGGCGCGCCGAACGGCATCGATCGACGCCTGAAACGCAAAACCTTTTTACTTGACAGTGACATCAACTGACGGTAAAAATGAATGAGCGTTCATTCATTTCGAGAATCGTCTGAAACGTCACTTCTCGTCGTCAGCAGCAGAAGGGAGAATCACACTTAAACATGGAATCGGTCCTGATCTCACCGTCAAATACGGTCTATTTCGGTCTGCCCGGCCAAGTGTTGTTCATCCTGATCCCCTTGATCGGTATCGGCATTTTCTCTTATATCATGATGCGGCGGATCGGCCCCTTGTTGAAAGCGTCAGCGGACCCGCGCTTCGACCGCGTGGGCGAGCGTATCGGCAGGGTTTTCAAATTCTGGTTGGGGCAGTACAAGCATCCGCGCTACCTTTTTCCCGGCATCATGCACATCCTGCTCTTCTCCGGTTTTCTGATCCTGTCGGTGCGCTCCTTGACCTTGGTCATCACTGGGGTTTTCGACGGTTTCGTGCTGCCGGGGTTCGGTGGCGGTTTCGGGCAGGTTTACGGCCTCATCAAGGATCTGGCGACGACATATGTGCTCGTGGCCGCAGTCGTACTGATGGTTCGGCGCGGCGTCTTCCAACCGGCCCGCTACGCAGTTCCGCCGCACTACGGAAAAGATCACACAGCCGAGGCGGTCCTGGTGCTGTGCCTGATCTCCGGTCTGGTCATCTGCGATATGATTTACGACGGCAGCATTTCGGCCGCCCGGAGCCAAAGCGGTTTGGCGACCGAGGCCCTTCTGCCGGGCACCGGACACTGGCTGGCCGCAAACCTGTTTCGGTCGCTGCCGGCGGCGATTCTGCAGCAGTTGAACCAGTGGTCCTTCATGATCCATGAGCTGATCTTTTTCTTCTTCCTTTGTTTTCTGCCGTTGGGAAAGCATTTTCACGTGATCACATCGCTCTTCAACGTTTACTTCATGAAACTGGAGAAGGGGACGGTCAAACCGGTGCGCTGGGGCGTCA
>JAQAZR010000379.1:0-12032 GCA_032127235.1 Deltaproteobacteria bacterium | reverse complement strand
GCGACGGAATCAAGACGATCATCGACATCGGCTGCGGATACGGGGTGCCGTCGAGTTGGCTCCTCGAGCGGTTTCCGGAAGCCCGTATTTTCGGGATCGAGCCGTCGAAGAAACGGGTCAGAATCGCGTCATTGGCGGTGGACACGCGGGGAACAGTCGCGCAGGGGTATGCCCCGGAAGTCCCGGAGGTGCCCCGGCCGGCCGAGTTGACCACGATGCTCGACATGGTCCATTTTCTGAATGACGATGCCCTCCTTTTGACCCTCGGCAGGGTGGCGGAACGCATGCGCGAGGACGGCTGTCTGATCATCCGCGCGACGATACGTCCGCAGCGACGGTTTCCCTGGGTGTGGTGGCTCGAAAACGCCAAGCTTCGCTTTGCCGGCGTACCGGCCTACTACCGGTCTGCGGAGCAGTTGGAGAAAATGATCGCACGGTCCGGGTTCCGGATCACGGATACGCTGCCCTCCGGTGTGCACGATGAACTCGTCTGGCTGATCGCAAGCGCGGCTCGACAGGAGCTGTCGAGAGTAGATTATCCGGGTGCTGAACCGTCGACCTTCACGGCCGAGCCGACATGTTGAAAGCCGTCAGAAAATTTGGAGCGAATCACCGGCCTTTGTCTGCCGGAGAGCGGATCGGGTGCTGGTCGATTTTACTGGCTTTTCTGCTGGCTTTCGTGGATATCCGGCTGACGCTGATGGTGTTGGCGGGGTTTGTGGTTGTGTGCTTTGCAGCACCCTTTTTCCCGGCTTCCAACTTCTACCTGCCGGTTGTCAGTCGCGGCTCGTCCGGCCGGAAGGCCGTGGCCCTGACCTTCGACGACGGCCCGAATCCTCAAACCACGCCGGAACTGCTGCGGTTGTTGAAAAAGCACCGGGTTGCCGGAACCTTCTTCGTAAATGGCCGCAAGGCCGGTCTTTACCCCCACCTGATAGAAGAAATCCTCAGCCTCGGCCATTGTGTGGCCAACCATTCTTACAATCATGACGTGTTCATGGCTTTCAGGAGCAGACAGACCGTGATGCGAGACATCGAGGCCGTCCAGGAGGTGTTGCGCCGACACGGCATCACGCCGCTGGCTTTTCGTCCACCGGCGGGTATCACTGGCCCGAGGCTCCGTGAGGCCTTGCAGACCAAGGGTATGTTTGCAGTGAATTTCAGTTGCCGGGCCCGGGACGGCGGAAACCGGTGGCTGAGACATCTGTCGCAAAAGATCCTGCGACGCCTCCGGCCCGACGACATCGTGCTTCTGCACGATATCGCTCCGCGCTCCACCGCTCTTCTGTCTTTGTGGGTCGAAGAAATCGATCGTGTCCTGGAAGGTATCCGTACGAAGGGTCTGGTCGCTCTCCCGCTTGCGGAGCTTATCGGAAAGCCGGTGATGATGAAGATAGAGGAAGGAGACGCTTGCAGTGGCGTTTTACTTGCTTCTGAAGAAACGCATATGTAAAAATCGGAGACATTCCACCCTATTCGAGGTGTTGATCGATCTTTTTAGCAGGAACGGCGGAAATCCCGGCGGCCATTTTGTAAGCCCGTGCAGCGCGGCAGGCGATGATACCATTGACCAGGCTGTTTGGCCCGTAGAAGTTTTCGAGGGCTTCGAGTCCCTTCAGATCGCTTCGCTCCGGCCTCTCCGTAAACTTGGCCTCGATGGCCGTAAAGCGGCCGCCGCGTTCGATCAGAAGATCGACTTCTGCGCCGCTTGCAGTGCGCCAGAACCACAGCGGTACGGATCTCCCCTTCGCCGTGAAGTGTTTGACAACCTGCATCACCACGTGGGTTTCCCAGAGTGCCCCGACGAGCGGCGACCGTGCTGCGGCCTCCCAGCTGTCGAATCCCATCAGAAATAGGGCCAGACCGGTGTCGCACAGGTACAGTTTGGGAGATTTCACCAGGCGTTTGCCGAGGTTCCGGTAATAGGGTTCCAGCAGAATGATCTGTCCGGAGGCTTGCAGCACCGAAATCCACTGTTTGGCGGTGTTGGGAGCGATGCCGACATCACGGGCAAGATCGGAGTAAGACAGGAGCTGACCCGTGCGAGCTGCAGCCGCTCTCAGGAAACGGTCGAAGTCTCTCAGGCTGCCGACGTTCAGGATGTTGCGTACATCCCGCTCCAGATAGGTGCCCAGGTAGGCGGCATACCAGAAGTGCGGGTCGATGTCGGGACGGGCATGAAGTTCCGGCCAGCCACCTTTGTAAAGATAAGCCCTTTCAGAAACATCCGGTGCGCTTGTCTTCAGTTCGCCAAATGATAGGTTCAGCATCTGCAGAACGCCGCAGCGTCCCGCCAGACTCTCGGAGATACCCTGCATCAGGGGGAAGTTTTGCGAGCCGGTGAGAACATATCGGCCCGGTCGTTTGTCTTCGTCGATCTTTACTTTTAAGTGTCGAAAGAGGGTCGGTGCGTACTGAACCTCGTCGATGACAAGTGGTTCCGAATAATCACCCAAAAATCTGCTGGGGCTGTTTTCTGCCTGCTCCGCGGCGGCCGGCAGGTCCAGGGAAACGTAGGTGTGGTCGGGAAACACACGGCGTACCAACGAGGTTTTTCCGACCTGGCGGGCACCGGTCAGCACCACGGCTGGAAACTGGCGTGAAAGAGCGGCGAGGGTTTTTTCGTATTTTCTTGTAATCCACATGCGGATATATTGCAACGCTATTGCTAAATTGTCAAGCATGAGCGGACTGCCCGGTACAGAAAGGTTGAGTCGGTTGAGTCCGTTTAGCCCGTTGAGCCTGTTGTGCTTGTTGAGTCCGCTGAGTCGGTTTGGTCAGTTGGGTCAGTTCAGTCAGTTAAAGGATATCATTGATTTTATTGTTCCCACGCTCAAACGTTAAGACAAAGCCACTACAATGCATTAAAACGATGCGCCGGAGCCCGGATGAGCCGTTACGAGTTCTGAGTTTCGAGTTTCTATTTACGAATTCCGGATTATCCGAGTTGAGGCACCCAGTCTATTTTCGAAATAAACGTCGGTTTGACGATAGGATCAGCCTCACTTTTGAATCGGTGAAGGTGACATGTTAAAGAAACATCATGAAAAATCCGAAGAAAATATCGACTTCTCGTAAAAAGAATAGACCCGCACCCGCCGCTGCCTTGGCGGCGGAGTTTTCAAACCGATTGGAGTTTTACCGCCATGCCGTCGGGCTTCTGCCGACGGCAACCGAGCGGACGCCCGGCCTGGCCATCCTTGTGAGCGGCGCACACGGGGAAGAGGCGAGTCGGTATTGCAGCTGCAAGGTTGCGCGCCGCCGGACCTGTGCACACCTGCTGGAGCTGGCGGGGATGGCACGCCAATTTGCAGGAAAAAAAAACGGTACCGGGTTGGATGCCGCGTTCCGAGGGAGCGTTTGGTTTCAGCTGGCCAAATTGCTGGCAGACGACTGCGACGATACCCCCGAGGCTGTCCTTTGCGAATTACGGAAGGGCGAGAGCGATACGGCGCAAGTGCTTGGCATAATGAGTTCTAATGGCAAAGAACTGCTTGTTTACGCCTCCCAGGGGGCCGATCAACAGCGTTTGCTCGAGCGCTGCGGCCAGGTGCCGGAACCGGCCGGCGGCTGTTCACGCGCATCCCTTTTGCGTCAGTTGGCCTTGCTGACCCTGACCGCGTCCGAACGACAGCTGCTGGAACGCGGGTTTCGCAGCTACGGACTGGCATTTCAGGAGAGCTTCTGGTACCGGTTTGCCTACCATGTCTATCGTGAGTTCGGCGAAACGACCGTCCAGTGGCGGCCGAGAATCAACATCCCCGACGGGCGGTTTACGGTAGCATTCCACGGTTCCGAAGACCGCCTTTTGTTCAGCCTGACGGTGCCACGGCTGACGGTCAAACGGCTTCTGCAAACGTTTCGCGATCATCTGCAGAATGAGGAAGGACTGGGAATCGAACCGGTGCCGCTGGATGTGCTCTTCGATGTCCGGTTGACGACGTCAGCGGATCTTTCGGTCCGTCCTACCTTGAGGATGCTGCAGCGAAACGGCGAGTACCGTACGCTGAAGGGCGTCGACTTTAAGCGCTTCCGCTACGGCGATCTGGTCTACATCGAGGAGCTCGGCATCCTGGCGGACATGCAGGAAATCGATACGGAGCACCATGATTACAGCCTGACCGGAGAAACCATCATCCCGCATTCGCGGATTCCGAACTTCATCGTGGCACATGAATCCGATTTGTCCGGTGACCGCTTTCGGATCGACGCAGCCGCCGGCAACCTGCGCATCCTCGCAAACTACGATCGACTGGAGATCATTCCGGAGGCAGTGGACCGCGACTGGTGCTGGCTTTCGATTATCTACGGCTTCGGAACCCGTCGTGTCTCACTGAAGGAGATTTTGCAAGCCAGGTCCGAAGGCCGCCGCTTCATCCCCACACCGGACGGCTGGATCGACTGTCAATCAGACAGCATGGCGGCTTTGGACAGCCTTTCGGCCGCAGATGACGACGGCGCACCCGACAAAGACCTCGGCCGGATAAGGCTTTCACGCATGGAATTGCTGCGCCTGCAGGCGCTCAGTTCAGTGCCGCTGTCGATAGGAGGCGACGAAGAATCGCGGGAATTCACCCGCAAGCTCCTGAGTGTGCAACCGGCCACCCCTTTGCCGGAAATATCCGACCTGACCTCGCATCTGCGCACCTATCAGCTGCGGGGGGCGGAATGGCTGTGGTTCCTCAACCGTAATGGACTCGGTGGGCTGCTGTGTGACGACATGGGCCTCGGCAAGACCCACCAGGTGATGGCGCTCATGCTGGCCTTGAAGAACCTTGGAGAAGACAGGAGGCCCTTCGTCGTCGTCTGTCCGGTGACCGTGATCAGCCACTGGCAAGACAAGATTCGGATGCATGCGCCTTCGCTCTCGACAGAGGTCTACCACGGCGGTTCGCGTGATCTCGCCGGTGCGCTCAAGGGTAGCGACGTCCTGTTGACATCCTACGGAATCCTGCGGTGCGACATCGAGCAGCTGTCCGGAATCCCTTTTGCACTGGCGGTTTTCGACGAGGTTCAACATATCAAGAATACCCAGACACAGGCCTATCAAGCCGCCCTGGCTGTCCGCGCCCCGTGTAAAATCGGTCTGACCGGCACGCCGATCGAAAACAGCCTGTCCGACCTGAAGGCCCTGATGGACCTGACGGTGCCGGGCTACCTCGAATCGGATGCCGTGTTCGAAGAGCGCTACAGCGCCGTGATCGAAGCCGATCCCGAAAGTTCGCGGCGTCCGGAGCTGGAGCGCCTGATCGCGCCGTTTACCCTGCGGCGACTGAAAAAGTCGGTCCTGACGGAACTGCCGCCCAAAATCGAGGACCAGCGCACCTGCCGCCTGAGTGACGACCAGGTGAAGCTCTACCGTGATACGGTTGGTTCCCGCAGACTCGACGCCCTCGCTCCGTTGTATGACCCCCAAGCCATCATCCCGTACATTCACATCTTCGCACTGCTGACCCTGCTCAAGCAAATCTGCAACCACCCGGCGCTGCTGGAAGAAAACAGCAGCGATTACGACCGCTATGAATCCGGCAAGTGGGAGTTGTTCAAGGAACTGCTGGCCGAAAGCCTCGACAGCGGTCAGAAGATCGTGGTCTACAGTCAGTTTCTCAAGATGATTGCGATCATCGAAGACCACCTGAAGCAGCAGAACATCGATTGCGCGGTTCTGACCGGCCGCAGCCGCAATCGCGGGGTGTTGATCCGCCGGTTCAACACCGACCCGCAGTGCCGCGTGTTTGTCGGCAGCCTAAAGGCCGGCGGCATCGGTATCGACCTGACGGCCGCTTCGGTGGTGATTCACTACGACCGCTGGTGGAATGCCGCGCGGGAAGATCAGGCCACCGACCGGGTCCATCGCATTGGCCAGAGCCGGGGCGTGCAGGTCTTCAAACTGGTGACCGAGGGCACCCTCGAGGAGAAGATTGCGGCCATCATTGCCCGCAAGAGAGACCTCATGGAACGCGTCTTAAAGGAAGACGACCCGGGACTTCTCAAGACCTTCACCCGCCAGGATTTGGTCGACATGCTATCGCTGCCCGAGGTTTCCCCATAGTTTCATAAACAACATGGCAAAGTATAGCAAATGGTTCGTAATTATAATCAATATCATAGCAAAACCACTAATTTTAGGATATCACCTATTGGTGAATTCGAAGGATGGGATCGATTTTGCCATGTTGTTTACCCTGCGGGAAAGCCTGAGGGCTTCATTTCTCCCGCCAGGGCGGGATTGTCAAGGGATTGCGTTAGGAAATTACAGCTTCACCCTTGACGCCTTGACTCTGAAGCCCTCAGGCTTTTGCAACGATGGGGGTTCCTCAAAACCCTGATTGAGTGGAGAACAGATATGTCAAAACAGAAACAGTATTCTCCCAAATTTCAAATATGGATTGATGTGCGGAAAAGACATAAGCTTTCCCATGCCCACATTCAAATGGCGCGCGAACTTGGGATGAATCCCAAGAGAATCGGTAAATTGGATAACCATAAACAAGAACCTTGGAAGGCACCGTTACCGATTTTCATTGAAAATCTCTACTTTAAGAGGTTTGGTAAGGGGGGACCGGAAAATGTGCGGACTATTGAACAGATGGTGAAAGAGGAGAAGCAAAGTCAGCTTGAACGCAAGCAGAGGAAATCCATAGTAAAGGCAGGAAACAGCCCCGCATGAAGGAGAAACCCACACAATCCAAAAAAATTAAAGTGAGAGATTAATTGTCAATATTGTATGCACATGCGAGGCCAGCGCGGTGGTGGATCGCTCCCCGCGCGGGAGCGTGGATTGAAACGAGGCGTCGATCCCGATCTGAATCACTCGACCATGCCCGTGCACTGGTGCGCTTTAGGCGTTGTCCACGACCTCTATCTTCGTCAATTTTTTGCCGATCAGCGAAGCTGCTATGACCAAGCTCGAGGAGATGATGATCATCATGATGCCGAGTGCGGAAAGCTTGCCCCACAAGCCGTCTTCGGCAAAGCGCAGTATCTGTACCGCCAAGACTTCCGTACCGGGCCGTGAGAGCACTACCGAGAGGGTCAACTCGCGCACGAACATGGTGGCCATCAGGATCCAACCCGATATGATCCCAGGAATCAGGAGCGGAATCACGATCCGGCGTAAGGTGTAGAAAGGGCTCGCACCGCACACCCGTGAGGATTCTTCCAGATGGCTGTGTATCTGAACGAAGGCGCTGGAAAGCGGCCTTATCCCATAAGGCAGGTAGGTTGCAACGTAACCGATCAAAAGGGCCCAGAGGGTGGCGTAGAGCGGCGTGCGCACAAAAAACCACATGAAGCCAACACCGATGACAATCCCCGGAAAAGAGAAGGACAGAAAGCTGAGGGATTCCAGAATGCCGGCCGCTCTGGTGCGCATCTTGACGATGACATATGCCACAAAGATCGAGAGCATGATGCCCAAGGTGGCACCACCGAGACCAAGAATCAGACTATTTTTGAGGGACAGACGCGAAATCGGGTCCTGCAGAACCTCCACCCAGTTTTTCCAGCTCATCATCGACAATGCTCTGGTGCTGGGCACCATGACATAGGGGGTCATTGAAGTGTAGAAAAGCACTATCACCGGAAGCACGATCAACACGAAGCAAATAAGCCCCACTACTGTAAAAAGCGGGTACTTTGAGCCTTTCAGGTCGATCACGGCCGGCTTGAACCCTCGGCTCGATATGGTGACGAATTTGCCGCTCTCCGCGGTCAGGAAGCGATAGATGTAAATGAGAGTGATCGAGGCGGCGAGGGCGCTCATGCCCACAGCGGCGGCCTTGCCATAATCGGCCGCAAACCCCGTGGAAATGATCTGGTAGATGTGCGTGGCCAGCACGTATATCCGGCCGGGCATGCCGATGACCGACGGAACGGCAAACGAGGCCAGGCTCCGCACCACGACCAATATGGCCGAGGCCAGGATGGCGGGCCGCAGCACGGGCAGGGTCACGCGCATGAGGGTGCGCAGGTTTGAAGCGCCACACACCTTGGAGGATTCCTCCAGGGAGACGTCAAAGGCGCTCATGGCTGGGGCGATAATCAGGTAGGCGATGGGTAGGTCCAGGAGCGCTTCGACCAGGATCATGCCGGGCAGCGAATAGATATTGAAGGGTGCGCTTCGCAGGCCGAACAGATCCATGAACATCCGATTCAGAATGCCGTTGCTGGGGTTGAGAAGCAGCACCCAGCTGACCGAGAACAAAATGTGAGGAATCATCATCGGGATGATGGAGATGATCCGGAATAGGAATTTGAAGGGGATATTGGTCCGGTTGTTCATATAGGCCAGAAAAAGGGCCAATACCGTGGCCAAGACGGCCGCGCCGACAGTGAAAATCAACGTGTTGGCGATGATCTCGGCAAACTCCGGATCAGTATAGGCCGCGACATATTTTTCAGTCGTGAAGCCGTCGAAGGTGCCGAGCCCCTGGGAAAAGCTCCCCACCACGAGCATTACCACGGGACAGACCGTCAGAAATCCCACAATCACGATCAGGATCGTGGTAAGGGTCGGCTTTTTCATCATGCGGACGCCTGTGCCGGGAGCAGAAAACAGTGGTCGGGATCAAAGGAAATATAGAGCTCGTCTTTGGCGACGATATCCGCGGTGGGTTCGATCGTGATCGTCAGCAGGGTGTCCCCGATCCGGATCTCGCCTTCATAGGCCTCGCCGATAAACACCAGGGTTTCGAGCTTGCCGCGAAAGATGTTCCGGCCGCCGCCGGCATCGGTGGCCGCGATTTTAATAAACTCGGGCCGCACGCACAACATCGCCTCCTGGCCGGGAGGTATTTCCCGGCGGTTCAAACCGACGATTGAGCCGATCGCGCAATCGATGACGGCATGTCGGCCCTCGCGGCGTGTCACCTTGCCCTTCAGCAGGTTGGCGCGCCCGATGAAATCGGCCACGAATTGATGGTCGGAGTTGAAGTAGATCTTCTTAGGGTCGCCGATCTCGATGATTTGTCCGGCACGCATGACCGCAATCTGATCGGAAAGGGCCAGCGCCTCAATGCGGTCATGGGTTACGTAGACCGCCGTGATTTTCAGCTCGGTTAGAAAACTGCGCAATTCTTTGCGGGTTTCTTCCCGGAGCTTGGCGTCCAGGTTGCTCAGGGGCTCGTCAAAAAGAATGACCTTGGGTTCGGCCACCAAAGCCCGCGCCAGGGCCACGCGCTGCTGCTGTCCGCCGCTGAGTTTGGTCGCCGGGCGGTTGTCGAATCCGTCAAGCTGAACGAAGCGCAGCACCCGGGCCACCTTTTGCCGGATTTTATCCCTTGGCATTTTTCGGTTCTGCAAGGGGTAGGCGACGTTATCGAACACGTTCATGTGCGGCCAGATCGCGTAGGTCTGGAAAACCATGCCCAGCCCACGTTTTTCTGGCGGAACAAAAATGTTCCGGGCCTTGGAAAAGACAATCTCGTCTCCGATCGCGATTTCTCCGGCGTCGGGCGTCTCGAGTCCCACGATGCACCGCAGCAAGGTGGTCTTACCGCAGCCGCTCGGCCCCAGGAGGGTGAAAATCTGATTGGCCGGTATGGTGAGATTGACATGGTTCAGGGCTCTTATCCGTTTGCCCTCCGAATAGTAGTCGCGCTCCAGCCCGTTAATGCGAATTTCCATGGTTCCTCGAATCCACTGCTGCAGGGCCGATTGGCGTCGACTCTGCAGTGTGTGGTCTCCGATGATTTGTTTCCGGGGAATGGTGGGTGGTAATCGGTGCCCGCTACCGGGCGTGTGACGCAGGTCAGTCCGGATTTCGATTGCCGTCACGGCGGGGCACATGAGGTCTTCAGCCGCTGCGTCAGGCCTAACCGCCTGTTCAAAAATTGCCCCTCGGGGCTCACGAAAAAATAAGTTCGCGATTTTGGGCGCTGAAGCGCCCGGCCTGCAAGGCACGAAACCGCAGGAATATCTGGTCCGAGGTTTCGCAACGCAGCCGGACGGGAGACATCGGCGTCCAAAATGTGACGTTATTGTTGAGTTGGCCCTCTGCCTGAAATCCTGCGTCGGCCGCGGAGCGGCACTTTCCATCGGGCCGCCCCGCGCTTTTCAGCCTGATGCTTGTTTTTCAACAGCCTGCTAATTGGCATAAAAGATCTCTTTGAACTTTTTGCCCCAGTCGCGGATTTCTTCATCCGACAATTCGCGGATGGGCAGCACCTTGGCTTCGCTGATGCCGGGAATAGGCGGGTATACGCCAGGAGCCAGCACATACTCGCCAACCTTGTCGGCTAGGAGCTTCATGGCCTCCTTGGACAACCAGTAATCCATGAGCACTTGCGCGGCGTTGGGATGGGGTGCGTTGGCCGCGAGCGCGATGCCGCGCGGGGTGCCCAGGAGCGGCCCGACATTAGCCCAGCCGAGCGGCGCCGGGGCTTTGGTGATAATGTACTTGGGCATGGAGATGGCGATGAGCTTTTCACCGCTTTCCACAGGGGCCGGCGTCGGGCTGAAGGATTTGACAAACATCGGCTTGTTGGCGGCCAGTCCTTTGACGAAATCCATCCAGGCCGCTTCGCTCGCGAACACCTTGGATTCCTTCAGGCCTACCAGCCAGGTAATGGTGGTGGCGTGGGAGGCGGGATCGGGCATGACGATCTTGTCGTACCATTTGGGGTCGGTCAGATCTTCATAGCGTGTGGGGACGTCCTTTGGCTTGACCAATTCCGTGTTGTAAATCGGGGCCACGTACTCGATACCGAACTGCATGATGGTGTCATCCTGCTGGGCCCAGTCCGGATATCCGGCAGCCAGCGGCGATTTGTAGGCCTTCAGCACCCCTTTTTCCTTCAGCATCTGCAGGATCGGCATGGGGCCCTGCAGCAGGTCGGCAGCGAGCTTGCCGGCGGCATGCTCGGTGAGCACGGTGGACAGGTACTTGGCGGTGGATATCCGCGTGTAAATGCCCTGCACGCCGGTTGTTGCGCTGAAATCCTCCATGAGCGGTTCGATTGCGGTGATGTTGGCATACAAATTGGCCTGGCCCTCTGCTTTGGCCTTGTTAAGATCGGCCGCGAACGCGCACGGTACCAACATAAGACTTATCAACCACAGGGCGATTCTTTTCACGACATTTCCTCCTTATAAATTCATACCGGTTACCGAAATCTTGTGATACTGCCTAAAACCGATAATTCCGAAAGCGGAATGAGATGTCAAGAATTAATACCAACCCCGGAATGCATGGCTGCACCAGTCTGCGACCATTTGCAGGTTGCGGTTTGCGGCCGACCTGAGGGGAAAAGAGGAAGCGGAAAGGGGGACTCTATTATTGCGAATAGAAATCGCTACCACGTGAAACCCGAATGTTGAGTTAACAACTTTCATTAGAGGATATACTCCAAAAATGATAGGTTATCGCCGTCACATTCCGGGACGAGTACTCTTTTTTTGCCACATATAAGAGAGGTGATTGATGAATGATTTAACTTCCCCCTGGGAGATGCTCAGTGAACTGATCGCTGCGGAAAACAGCGATGAATTGATAAAATTTATTGATACTCTCAGCCCGCCGGAGACAGCCAGGACAATCTCTCGATTGACAGAAGAAGAACAGCTGCGTCTGTTCAGTCTTCTCAGTCCCGAGGATGCCGCCGACGTAATTGAAGACATCCCGGAAACCCAGGCTGCAGATCTGGTGGAAGATATGCCATCGGAGCAGGCGGCGGCTATTATGGGGGAGCTGACCAGCGATCATCTTGTCGATATGCTGGGGGAAATGGATGAGGATGCCAGTCAGGCCATTCTGGCGAAAATGGACCGGGAAGACGCCGAAGAAGCGAGAATGTTTTTGGAGTACGCACCGGACTGCGCCGGCGGACTCATGGTTTCAGAATTCCTAGCCTATAAACTTGACAATACGATCCAGGATGTGCTCGACGATTTGCAGGCGAATCGGGGTAAATACGTCGATTACCATGTTCAGTATTTTTATGTTGTCGACCGGGACAAGAAGCTGGCCGGTGTGCTTCGCATGCACGACCTGCTGTTTCCAGACCGGCAGACCCCTCTCGGCCGGGTGATGC
>JAQAZR010000378.1:0-9780 GCA_032127235.1 Deltaproteobacteria bacterium | reverse complement strand
GGCGGATGGCGGCTCCCGTTGTGGTGCGAATATGCGTCTCGCCGATCTCCTTCAGCATGCCCGAATTTTTGAAGACCTCGAAAACCCTGTGGTTTAAGCCGGAAAAGAAGAGTCCGCCGCCACGCTGCCGGACTTCTTCCTTTACAATCTCAAGGAGGTGAATGCCGCTGGCATCCATCGTGTTGACCCGGTGCATGCGAATAAGGACGTGGGCGATATGCGGGGCGCTGCGAAGGCGCCGCTGAAGATTGTCCAGCACAAAAGCGGCCGATCCGAAAAAGACCGATCCCTCGATATCGAGGATGTCCATCTGGCAGCAGGTCTCACCAAAGTTTGCCGGGACCATTTTGGTTGTTTTAGGATCCGGCACCACCGATTGGATGCGTGGGTGGGAGGTGGCGGCTAGATGCAGCCCGATGGAAAGGAGCACGCCGACGTAGATCGCGAACTCGATGTTCAGCAAGAGAGTGGACAGGAAGGTGATGACCAGCACGACGGCATCACCGCGGGTGGCCCGGATCGTACGCACCGTATCTTCCTTGTGGACCATGCCGTAAGCCACCACGATCAGGACTCCGGCCAGGGCGGACATCGGCAGTTTGGCGGCCAGCGGTGCCGCCAGCAGAACCGTTGCGGCAACCGCCAAACCGGAAATTACACCGCTGATGGGTGTTTTTCCGCCGGATCTGAAATTGACGGTTGACCGTACGAACGATCCGCTGCCGGGGTAGCCGCTGAACAGCGAAGCCGCCACGTTCGCAAGGCCCTGACCGATGAATTCACGGTTGATATTGAGGCGCTGCCGGGTCTGGTCGGCAATCGACTTGGCGATGGACACGGCCTCGACCAGGCCGAGGATGGCGATCGCCAGCGCGCCCGGCACCAATTGCCCGATCTGTGTGATATCTCCGACATCCGGTGCGCTGAACGGCGGCAGGCTGCGCGGGATCGCACCCACAACCGCCACACCGCGCTGATCGAGGTCGAAAATGGTCACCAGGGTCCCCACCAGAACCATGGCGATCAGGGTCCCCGGCCAGTTCGGGCGGCGGCGTTTGACAACCAGGATGACGACAATCGTCATGATCCCGAGCAGTAAGGTGATCACCTCGGTCTGGTGCAGGTGGGTGACGATGTTAAAGAGGTGTTCATAGAAAACGCTGGTCTTGGCAACCTTTATTCCGAGCAGTCCGGGGACCTGTTTGAAGGCGATCAGCACGGCGGCGCCGGCCGTGAATCCGAGCAGCACGGCGTGCGAGACAAAGTTGAGCAGCGCCCCCACCCGGGCCATACCCATGCCGATCTGAATGACGCCGACCAGCATGGCCAGAAAAAATGCCAGCTCCAGATATGCGGCGGTATCCGGCCGGGCCAGCGGACTGAGTGAGCTGAAGACGACCAGGGACACGGCGGTCGTGGGCCCGGTGATCAGGTGAGCCGAGCTGCCCCAGAGACAGCCGACGATAGTGGGGACGATCGAGGCGTAGAGACCGTACTGAACCGGCAGGCCGGCGATCAGGGCATAGGCCATCGATTGAGGGACGGCCACCACCGCCACTGTCAGGCCGGCGAAGAGGTCGGCCTTGATGTAACGCTTTCCGTAACCGCGGATCCAGGAGGCGAAAGGGACGAAGTCGTCGAGATGGACGTGCACCGGTGTATCCTCTGGTTTAGTCCCGCTATAGCGGGATTGAGCCTGTCGGAAACTGACCAGAGCCTTAATGAAAACGCGGATGGGCATCAGGCAATAATGCTACACCCGAATCTGATACCTACCGGATTTGAAGCGGCAGATCAACCATCTTGATCGAATCTTCCGGACGAGTCACGAACCCCACGCGGGGTCGCTTTGGCTGAGTCCACAACACGGCGGACATCGGGCAGACATCAGCGGCCCTTCGGGTTTTTGATGGCGCATTGACATCCGCCGAGCCGCTTGGCGGCCTGAATCTTTTCCATGACCAGCGAGCGGCCGTTTCGAATAAAATCCAGCCGGACGTCTTCGGCCGTGTACCCAAAACAATAGCAGACCAAATCCTTCACGAGGCTTTATCCCTTAAACGGTGGAGGTCGATCACTGTGCTGCGCTCCAACGGTCCGATCCTTTCAGCTTGACGGCTACATCACTGAACCAAACCCTGAAATCGGCATTCGGCCCCCGGTGATCCAGCGCCAGTGTCAGTGGGCCGACCTTGCGATAGTCCTGCCAGGTCGTAACGCTTGTCGGTTCAACCGATCCGCCTTTGCGGTAAATCCATTGAACCAGGCGATTATCCGGGCCGATGAAAAGCTCGTATACATCGCCGGGCGTGTATCCCCCGCTGGGTGGATAGGTGACGACCACCCTGCGGGCGCTTTGTCCGCCGATGGGCATTGGCTGGCGACCGACATCCGCCACCGTCGTCTGCTGATCCCAGACCAGATGAAAGGGAAAGAGCAGCCAGTATTGATCGTTGATGAAAGCCGCGTCGATCTTTTTAATCTCGTCCGATGCGCTGCCATTCAGGTCGTTGCGGCTGTAGCGCACGGCCTTGGTTTGATCTCCGCCCGGCCAGTATTCGACCCGGTCGCTTTTCGGCCACCAGATCCACGAGCGTTTGACCTGTTTCTCCCCGAGCTTTACGTTGAACGTGAACCGGATCTCATCGACCTGACCGAAAGAGGCGATGCCGTAAGAACCGGCGATATCACTGCGGATATCTGCTGCGCCTGTTGGCCGGTCGGTGGTCGAACAGGCCAATATCAGCGATGCCGCCACAATAACCAAGGCCCAGATTTTCAAAGGTTTCATTTTTCCTCCTTGACCGATTGAAGAACGATATTCGTAAAATATTTTATATTCTATGGCAGCAAACACAGTTGGGCAAGGATACGGTCGCTCCTTTTTTACCAGTCCCCGCTTTGAAAAAGGGGGACCAAGGGGGATTTCTTATGACCGTTTAACAATCCGCATAGATCCCCCTTTTTCAAAGGGAGACTTTCAAAGGCATTCCTCAAGTTAATGACATTTATTTCTGTGCCGGCGCTGCTTCTGGGTTGACTTCATCTGAATCGCTTATACTTTTGATTTGAGTTCGTTTAGAACCGGATATCGTGCAGAGATCCTGTAACATATATGCCGAAGAAAGGAGCCCATGCAATGGCCACGCAAGACAACAGTGCACAATTCACGTTTTTTTTCCCGGAGGCCCGGGTTCTAAGTGGGGAGGAGGTCGAGGCGCTTCCGCCGGATAAAAAGCAGGCGGCCGCAAAATCGGGACAGCAGGGTGTTTGGCTTGAAATCAACTGCCCGGATAAGTCATGCATCAGTGCCGACGGGAAGATCACCGTTTCGGCTGTCGGAACCGAAGCAAAGGCGAAGGAAGGTGTCTGGCTGAATCTTTTCTGCCCGGAGGACAGTTGTGAACTCCGTCAAAGCACGGATTTACCTTAATTAAAAATATCCTCTGCAATCTGATGTGGGGGCGGCGACAGACGGATGGTCTGTTGCCGCCCGTTCTTTTGGTTTTGATCGCACCACTCGATCACTTTTTCTCCACCGGATAACCGGCTTTCACCCATTCTTTCCAGCCGCCCTTGAGGGCATAAACGTTCCGGTAACCTTCTGCCATCAGTTTTTGTGCCATCCTGACACTGGTGTATTCATTAGGTCAGGCACAGTACAGCACGATTGTGTCCTTTTTCGGGTAGATATTCGACCATTTGCTGAACTCCTTGGGGTCGCCGCGAACGGCTCCCGATATTTTCTGGTCACTGCTCGTCCAGTCGCTGCCGGCCCGAACATCGAGGATGACGGTGTCCGGTTTGTCGAGCCTGGATCTCAGTTCATCCGTGGTCATCAAGGGAACCTCTTCGGTGGCCATCGAGTCCAAGGAACAGGCGCCGATGATAATCGATATTGCCGCAATCAACATCATCGTACCCAAAGGGTTTTTCATGATGGTATCTCTCCTTATTGAAACCGATCAGTTTAGGTCAAAAAAGTTGAAACCCAATCGTTTTTATTTTCCGCTTCCAGATAAGGTAATCTCAAAAACCAATAATTCAAACTAAAAAAGCGAGTGAAAAGATGGCCAGGTTACCGAGAACGTGGATCGTTATCGGAACCAGGAGGTTGCCCTCGATTTCGTTGGCCGCGGCAAAGAGAACACCGCCCACGGTCTGTGTGACGGCAAGTGCCTTGACCGGGTGCAGGAGAACGAAAAAAAGCGTACTCAAAAAAAGGGCCGGAAAAATTCCCCAGCGCCGAAAATAACCGTAGAGGATGCCCCGAAAGAACAGCTCTTCGGTCACCGGCCCGACAAGACCGCCGACTATAAACAATTGCAGGATTTCGGACGGATCGGAGGGCAGGGGTATGCGGATCAATTGCAAGGGGTTGATTCCCCAGAGGGAAATGACCAGGCCGACCCCTGCGACAACACACCCGAAACCGGTCGCCCAGATAAGTCCTTTCAAAAAGCCTCTCGCGGCCGTGGCTGTTGACAGGCCGACAGCCGCCAGGTCCCGGTCCGAATAGACAAGGATCGCTATCATCAGCAGCAGCTCCAGGAATCGGATCACGCCGGTGACCACCAGCGGATTCGAGGCGCCCAGCAGCATGACTCCAGCAGACATAAACTCCACCGTTGTCATACCCAGGAGGGTGAGCAGAAGGGTTTTTAATTCGATGCGGGTTGCCGCCATCCGAGTGACCTCAAGGCAAGGTATGCGTATCGCTGAACGTACCAATTGCCGGTTGAGCGGATTTTTGCGAGTATCGTTTCGATGATATCGGACTTTCTGTCTCTACCCCGCTTGCCAAGGGCATACAGGGCCTGGCAAACGACATTAGGCTGAGGGTCGTCCAGGAGCGTGAACAGGTCGTCAATCGTGTGATCCTCCTTACTCAATCCCAGCGCATGGGCCAGCCAGTATCTCTCGGGGAGATGCCGACTGGTGATGGATTTTTCATAGGACGGATAATCGGTGATGTCCAGTTGCAGCTGTTCAATCAGTTTTAGGGCTGCTACCCGATCGCGCCAGTCGGCAGCGTCCAAGGCTGCCGCCAGGTTCTCGGCATTCACCGGCCGCCGGCCGCCCTGGTACACCGGAACAAGAAGCACGATCCCGATCAGAAAGCACAGTATACTGGAGAGAAGGGTGGCGCGGGAAGGCTGCAGAAAAAGACCCGTCAGCAGCCGCAGGATGCCAAAGACGCCGCAGTAAAGAAGAATCGGAAACGCAAGCAGGATGCCGAAAAAGGTGAAGGTGCGCAAGAATGCCGACCGGTCCGTTTGGCGGCTGTACTGCACCAGTACGGCGTTCGGGTTCGAGAAGAACGATTCGGGCGTGACGGCCAGGATTCGCGTGCCGTTATTCAGCCAGTCCAGGTCATCCCCTGCCTGTTTAATCTCCAATTCGACCGGCTCGTCGTTACCCACTACCAGATAATCACGGTACCGCAGTTGGGACGCCACCCTGCGGCCGAGTGCAGCCGGCCGGATATCGATCAGCCTGATCGGGCGCTGCAGTTTCTGTTCCAGCGATTTGAACGCCTCGGCCGGATAAAGAGTGTAGCGGTAGTAAAAATCGTTGACTGACTTGCCGACCGGGTTGGAGAGCAGGAGGAAATCCCTGATATTGATGAAGAGGCGGTTGTCGGCCTGGATGCCCCAGATAACGGCCAGGAATGCCAACGGGTAGAGGGGCAGCAGTCGGTTTAATAGTCCTTTGCGGTCGGATTCCGGCGGCAGGCAGCGGAGATAAACCAGGGACACGCTCGTCGGGATCAGCGCAAAGTAAAGCGAACCGAAGAGGTTAAAGCCGTTCAAGTTGACCATCAGCAGGCCGGCCACCCAGGTGATAAGAAGCAGGATCAATATGGGTCGATTGCGCTGCGACAGGCTGTGCCAGATCCAGACAGCGACAATTGTGGCCAGGGTAAGCCCTGCGCCGGTGCTCAGGGTAAAGAACAGACCCCCGAACACCGTCGGCCCAATGTTTCCCATTCGCTGCAGGGATTGAAGGGTGGGGATTTCGAGGTAGCCCGCTTGGTGCAGGGCGGAAACCTCTCCGAAAAGTTGAAGATTGGAAAAATAAACCTGGGCCATTGCCACCAGTTGCGCGATGGACAGGCCGGTCACTACGGTGCATAAAAGCGGGTGTGAGGCGATTCTGCTGGGGCTACTCAAAGGCGGCAAGGTCAGATTTTCCTTTGATTCATATATCTTGCCGCATCATAACTGATTTAACGCACGGAGTCAAAACCGTCGTAGCCTCTATGAAAGCTTAACTCTCTCTGTCTTTTTTCATCGATTCGAACTGTTCTAAAATTTTTCCGATCGGGAGGATCCCCGGTAGGCGACCACGTTGGCCATGCCGGCTTCCATGTGGTAGAGGTTGTGACAGTGGTGAAACCAACTACCGGGGTTGTCGGCTGTGAACTCCACGTCGATGCGCTGCATCGGGTCGACGATGATCGTATCCTTGAGCACCCACTGCTCGCGGGGAAGCGACCGGTTGACCACTCTGAAGAAGTGTCCGTGCAGGTGCATCGGATGGGGCATCATGCTGCGGTTGCCATAAACCAGGCGCACACGCTCGCCTTGGCCGACCGGTAGCGTTTCGGCATCAGGATATACGCGCCCGTTAATGGTCCAAAACTCCGAATGCATGCCGCCGCCGAGCACCTGATTGTAAACACGATCGGGATCTCCACCCGAATTTTCATCTGCATCGCGGGCAGCGAAGTCCGGATAGGAGGCCAATCGCAGCCCCTGATGAAATCGCGGCGGGTCGGCTGTGTTCGAATTGACGCCCTTGTAGACGATCGGAACACGCAGCCGGTCTTCCCCGAGACCCGTATCGGCGGCCGCCAGCAGCCAGTGACCTGGATTGTCCGCCTCGAAAACCACATCATAGCGTTCTCCCATTCCAATTCGCAGAACATCCGTTTCGACCGGCCGAATCGGGTTGCCGTCGGCATGAGTGATCCTCAGGGTGTGACCGGCCAGCTGCAGATGGTAGATGGTGGCCGATGAGGCGTTGATCAGGCGCAGCTTGACCCGCTCTCCCTTGGTGACGGTCAGGGATTCTGTCGCCGGATAAATCCGGCCGTTGACAGCGTAACCGTCGTAGGCCGGCTCCCACAGGGGACCCTGATCGGGTCCGGAAGACCGCCCGCGGCCCATCATGCCGTGCATCCTTCCCATGGGCGGTCGGCGTTCGGTGCGGGCAGTGCCGCCGCCGTCCCGCATTACCCAGTCTTCCAGGACAAGTGTATATTCGCGGTCGTAGGGTTCTTCCGTTCCGGCCGGTTCCACGATCAACGGCCCGTAGAGCCCCTGATCGAGCTGGTAGCGGGCGTGAGAGTGATACAGGAAACTGCCGGGTATTGCGGCTTCGAATTCGTAAACAAAGCTTTCGCCCGGCATGACCGGCGGTTGGGTAATGCCCGGGACACCATCCATGGCATTTTGAAGTGGAATGCCGTGCCAGTGAATCGTCGTCCCTTCGGGAAGGTAGTTTCTCAGCACGACCCGAACGATCTCACCCGCTTTGACCCTGATTTCCGGACCCGGGACCTGGCCGTTGTAAGTCCAGGCCGTAAATTCAGGTCCACTGCCGAGGCTGACTTTGGCCGGAGAAGCGGAAAAGTGAAACTCTCTCACCGGTTTGCCGGTTCCGGCTATAGCTCTTGAAAAGAGACCGGCCGGCAGGCAGGCGCCGAGTGCGACGCCTGCCGCTGCTTTCAGAAATTCTCTTCTGTGGATCGTCATTTTGACCTACTTTACTGGTTGGCCGGGTGCATCCATCCGGTGGATTTGTCGATGAGCAATTTGTCCACCAGGGAGCCGTCTTTGGTGACGATTTCGGCTTCAAAAGCATCGCCCTGCTCGGTGATCTTTCCCAGTTTCAAATTGGGGTTGCGGGTCGAGTGCAGATAATTTTCAACGGTCGTGCGGGCGCCCTCTTCTTTGAGCGGCGTTTCCAGGTTGCCGGCTCCCGGTCCGATTTCTCCCTGCTGGGGCGCTCTTCCCATCGATCCGGATCCCCGTCCGTAGCCGGGCCCCATACCATATCCGGGACCCATCATGCCGGGGCCCATGCCAGAGCCGCCACCCATCATTCCGCTTCCCATACCATAGCCGCGGCCCATCATGCCGTAACCGCGGCCCGGGCCCGTTGAACGGCCGCCATAGGGGCAATTCCAGTCTCCGTCGTCATCACCCATCATTCCCGGTCCCGTCATGCCTGGCCCCATCATTCCCGATCCCATGCCGTATCCGGGTCCCCTCATGCCGGGGCCCATGCCGTATCCACCCCACCGTCCCATATGGCGGCCGTGATGACCGCCGCCATATGGGCAGTCGGCGTCATCGTCGTCATCCATAGCCCCCCAGCCGCCCATCCGGCCGATATCGGGGTTGATTTTCTTCATTTTCAGAATGAAGTCGAGTCGCTTCTGATCGAATTCCTCTGTGAACTTGGCAATGTCCTTCTGAAGTGTGGCGGCTTTTTGGGCATCCGGATTCTTTTTTGCCAGTTCGCTTTGCAGTTCCAATCGCTTCTGATACATATCCTGCCGCAGGTCTTGGGTTTCATCGAAAAATGCCTGGCGTTCTTTATCCAGGGTCTTTTGGTCTTCATCACTCAAATTGCCCGCATGCCACGGGCGCCATCCCGGCTGACCGGTGCCCGCACCCTGACCGGCAGAGACCGGTGCGCTGAAGCCGATCAGCAAAAGAGCCATTACGGCCGCAATGGGAATAAGCTTGGAAATTTTTTTCATGTTAAGCCTCCTTAAGATCAGTAAAAGGTGTCTGTTAAAACTGCAGCATCATTGTCTTGCAGGATAGCAAACATGATGCCAGAGAAGGGGGATACTGTCGGAGAATAAAAATAAGCTATTGAAAATAAATATAAAAAATGCGTAATTGTCACTTTTTTTATTGACTGAGGTTTGCTGCCATCACGGGGTAGAATATGTTTCGGGTTAAAAATACCCGGGTTGATACGACAGATGGATACAAAGGATCCAGTCTTAAGGGCTCACGGGTGGTATTTTGTAGAAGCCCATCACCCGAGGTGGATTAGATCGAAGCCTACTACCATTATGCCACTTGAGCGTGTGTCAGTGTCCGGTTCCGCAGGTGTCGCAGGGTGTCGAAAGGGGTAACGGATGATCGTCGCCACGGTCTATGACCTGAGCTATTTTCGGAACCAAGCCGCTATCGGCCTTGAGTCGCGTGGAAAAGGTCCGCACGATCAAGAATCCGATAGCCAGGCCGATCAGACCGAACAGCAGGGCCGAACCGGATTCTCCCATACCCAGCCGTGCGGCGACGCTCGATCCGATCAAGGCGCCGAACAGTAAAAAAACGACCGGTACCAGGTAGAGGATTGCCGCGCTCTTGAGCACCGAGGACGGGCTGATATAGATCACAACGGTGTCCCCTTCATGAGCGCCGGCCGAGTTATACACTCTGGTTCTGACCCGGGTACTCTTGCAATCTGAATGACAACTGCGGGACGATGAGCATTCGGCACAGGCGTCCAGCTTATCGGTGATCACCTCGGCCCACCCGTCCTTGCTTGTTCTGACAACCAATCCGGTTTTTTGAGGCATGGCGTCATCCTCTTTTCTATCCGCAGCATTTGGGCGGCTTGCCGCCGGTGGCCTTGTTCAGTCGTTCCAGGTACCGTTTCCAGAAGCCTTTCGGCTTTTCGGATTTGTCCCTCAGATAATTTTCGGGATTATCGTCAAACGCTTTACGGCAGGCGTCGACGCAGAAGTAG
>JAQAZR010000377.1:0-3647 GCA_032127235.1 Deltaproteobacteria bacterium | reverse complement strand
TTCGCTCCGCCGGCGACCGCACCTATGTCGACACATCGGCACCGGATTTCGACACTGAGATGCTGGCATTTTACGAGGAATTCGTGGCGGTGACCGAAGGAGGGGCGGACATCGACCGAACCCGCTTTGCTCTTGGTGCGGAAGTTGCCCCCGGATTTGCGGTCCTGATGGAGCAGCTGGCCGAACGGTCTCAGGCGCCGATCGCCGTCAAGGGGCAGGTGACCGGCCCGTTCACCTTCTGTACCGGTGTCCACGACGAAAATCGGCAGGCCATATTCTACAACCCCCAGATGCGAGATGCGGCCGTAAAACTTCTGGCCCTGAAGGCTGTTTGGCAAGTCCGTCGCTTGTCTGATTCCGGGCGACCGGTCATCATATTTTTCGATGAGCCGGCCCTGGCGGGTTTCGGCACATCCGAATTCATCAGTGTTTCCAAGGAAGACGTTTCCGCCTGCCTGGCCGAAGTCATCGAGGCCGTCCATGGGGCCGGCGGCATCGCGGGGGTGCACATCTGTGCGAACACCGACTGGTCCCTGATTCTGGAATCATCCGCCGATATCGTCAACTTCGATGCTTATGCGTTCTTCGACCGGTTTATTCTCTACCCTGAGTTGATCCGCCGGTTCATCGCGGCCGGAAAAATATTGGCCTGGGGGATCGTTCCCACCGGGAGCCAGGACGATATCGTCAGGGAAACCGCCGCTTCACTTTCGGAGAAATGGTATGAAGAGATCGCGAGTGTCGAGGCGCTGGGGATCGACCGCCGTCGGATTGTTTCACAATCCCTGATCACGCCCAGTTGCGGGACCGGAACCTTGCCATTGGAACTGGCGGAGAAGGTGTTGCGGCTCGCGCGCGGGGTATCGGACCGGGTACGGGCGACTTTAGGGCTCATTTAAAAATAACGTCACATTTTGAAAACAGATGCATCCCGACGCGCTGTGTTGGTCGGCGCTCGCATATGCTCGGTATGCCCGTTTCTCGCGCCTTGCGCTACGGGCGCCTCGGTCATATCCGAGCGTCACCGTATTTACGAACAGGACTACTAAAGCTGAAGGCAATCTGAATTGTCAACTTGAGGTCACACATGTCTGAAAAAAAAGGATCGGCACATTTTACGGGTGCTACCCGCTATGTTCTCGATGATGAACTGGCCAGTATTATCAACATTTCCATGGCCCTTGAAATGCCGCTGCTGCTGAAAGGGGAACCGGGCACCGGCAAGACGATGCTGGCTCATGCCATCGCCGAGAGCCTGAAGATGCCGCTGGTCGTACTGAACGTCAAATCCAGCATGAAGCTGATCGACGCGCTCTACCAGTACGACACGCTGACGCGGCTCAACGACAGCCGCTTCGGCGACTCCAGCCGGAATGTGAGCAACATAGAGGACTATATCCGGATGGGGAAAATCGGGCAGTCGTTCACCGCTGACCGGCGCACGGTTTTGCTGATCGACGAAATCGACAAGGCCGACACCGATTTCCAGGATGACATGCTCGATGTCCTCGACCAAATGGAGTTCGACATCATCGAAATCGACAAAACCATCAAGGCCCGCACCCGTCCGGTTATCATCATCACCTCGAATGCCAAGAAAGACCTGTCGGATCCCTTCCTGGGCCGGTGCAACTTTCATCACATCGCCTTCCCGGAGCCCAAAATGATGCGCAACATCATTGCCGTCCACTTTCCGAATCTGGACGCAGAACTGATGGAAAATTCGGTGACGGCATTTTATAGATTGCGTGAAATGGAGGGAATCGAAAAAAAACCGGCCACCAGAGAGCTGCTCAACTGGGTGCGGGCGCTCAATGCCGATCCCGATTTCAAACCCAAGAAGCTGGCCACCGGTGAAATCCCTTACCTGGGGGTGCTCTTCAAAAAAAGTCAAGATCTGCAGCGAACAAACGAATTGCTCCGCAGGAAAAGATTGTTCTGAAATGTTCATCGACTTTTTTTACACTCTCAAAAACGTCGGGATTCCAGTCAGCCCGACCTCGTTTCTGACGCTCCACCGCGCGCTTCGGACCGGGCTGGTGAATTCCCTCAACGATTTTTATACGGCCTCACGATCGATCCTGGTCAAGAGCGAGCGCTACTTTGACCTGTATGACCAGGTGTTCGCACACCACTTCGAGGGGGCCGAGTTGCCGGATTACAGCGGTGTCGAACTGGACGATATCGCCCGGGCCATGCTCGACCAATGGTTGAAAGAGCCCCGCGCGCTGGCCGAAGCCCTCGGCATCGATGAATCCGAGTTGAACCGCTTGACCCCGGAAGAGCTGGTCGAATACTTCAAAGAACGACTCAAGGAGCAGACCGGTGAACATCACGGCGGAAGCCGGTGGATCGGCACCGGCGGGACCTCACCGGTGGGCCATTCGGGTCATCATCCGGGCGGAATGCGCGTGGGCGGCGTTTCGCGCAACAAGTCGGCCGTGAAAGTCGCCTTGGACCGCCGCTACCGCGACTACTCCCTGAGCGGGCCGTTGACGCGGCCGATGGTGGGAGAGGCGTTGAAGCGGCTGCGCAACCTGGTACCGGTGGGTCCCAAGGACCGGGTCAATATCGATGAAACCCTCTATCAAACAATGAAAAACGGGGGCGAAATCGAAATCGTTTTCGAACGCAGTCTGAAGGATCGCCTGAAGGTGATTCTCGCGATCGACAACGGCGGGTATTCGATGGATCCTTACATTTCCGTGGTGCAGACGGTTTTTGATTACGCCCGGTCACAGTTCAAAGACCTCAAGACCTATTTTTTTCACAACACCGTCTACAGCACCCTCTGGGGAGATTCGGCCCGATTTCGCAAACCGAAACCGATCGCCGAGTTTGCTGTGGCCGATCCGCAAACCCGATTGTTCATCGTCGGCGACGCCAGCATGGCGCCCTACGAGCTGATGGTCGCCGATGGTTCGATTCATATCGAGGAAAGAAGCGGAACGCCCAGCATCGAATGCCTCAAATTTCTGGCCGATACCTTTTCGCACGCGGTGTGGCTCAACCCAATGCCGGAAGATATGTGGAATTACACCCAAACAGTTAAAACCATTGGCCGAATCTTTCCCATGTTCGAGTTGTCGATCGACGGGCTGGAAAAAGCGGTGCACTACGTGATGGCAAAATGAGGAATGCCTGGAATAAAGGTCAGGCCCAAGGTTAAGGCCATTGATACACGGCAAAGGGTCGACGGTTCTGATGTTAAGGACCCGGATTCAGGAATCGTATCGTCCTCCGGTTATCGACGGCCCCAGTCCGTCCACGGATGTCAACAAATCAAAAACCGACTCGGCATCTTCGCTTCCGTGCGGGAATGGTGGTGTGTCTCTGTTTTCCTGCGTCACGCTTCTATGCCGTACAATCGGCAGGTGTTGTTCCAGATGGTTTCGGCCAGAACGGCCGGATTTTCTTTGCGGACCTCGGCCAATTTCAACAACACGGTGCGGACGAAAGAAGGCTCGTTGCGGCGGGTGTGGTTTTTTTCGGGTGCCGGGGTGAGGTAAGGGGCGTCGGTCTCGACCAGGAGCCGATCGGCCGGTATGGTGGTCACCATGTCGCGCAGATCGGCCCCGCGCTGTTTCATGGTCAAGATGCCGGTGATGCCCACGTACAGTCCGAAATCCAGGTAGCGAACGAGTTCC
>JAQAZR010000376.1:0-14206 GCA_032127235.1 Deltaproteobacteria bacterium | reverse complement strand
GGTGTTGACGTTGCCCGAGGGGGTGGAGATGGTGATGCCCGGGGACAACGTGACGATCGAGGCGGAGCTGATCACGCCGATTGCCATGGAGAAAGAGGTGCGCTTTGCGATCCGCGAGGGCGGCCGAACCGTCGGGGCAGGTGTGGTCAGCGACATCATTGAATAGCGGTAAGGAGTCTACCGGTGAGAATTATAGTAACCCTTTCGTGCAGTGAATGTAAACGAAGAAACTACACGACAACGAAAAACAAACGGACGACTCCGGATAAACTGGAGTTCAGCAAGTATTGCCGTTTCTGTCGGAAACACACGGCTCACAAGGAATCTAAATAAAATGGTTCCCGGGGCAAAAGTCATTAAGGAAAGATCCCTGTCGTGAAGGTCTTCATGCAGGCCAGTAGCTCTAACGGTAGAGCATCGGACTCCAAATCCGGGTGTTGGGGGTTCGAATCCCTCCTGGCCTGCCAACTCAAATTTTGAACTAAGCTTGAAACCTGAGCGCCGCGGGGTGCTCTCACCCTCCGGCGCATTCGTTTCGAGCTTTCATCATTTCAGGAGAAACTTTGGGACGTCTACTGCGTAAGAAACCCGTCAAGAAGAAAAAAAAGCAGGACGGCGCTTTGGAGAACGGTGCCTTGGTGAGCGCCGAGGCGACATCGAAGACGGTCGGGGACGTGTCCGGGGTCGAAAAAAAGGTAAAGAGCCTCGAGGCCAAAAAAATGGCTGTTTCCACCCGACCGGCACCGGCCAAACTCAAAGACAATTTTCTAACCAAATCGCTGCAGTTTCTCAGAGAAGTCAAAATGGAGCTGAAAAAGGTCACTTGGCCTTCGCGCAAGCAGACCATCGGCTCCACGGTTGTTGTTCTGGTTCTGGTGACGATCATTGCATTCTTCCTCGGAGCGGTCGATATCGGTTTGTCGAGTCTGGTGAAACTCGTGCTGCAATAAGACCAGGAGATGGAAAGTGACCGACAAAAAAAAATGGTACATCGTTCACGTGTATTCGGGGTTCGAAAACAAGGTCAAAACCGCTCTGGAAGAACGCGTTGCGACTTCTCCCCAAAAGGACATGTTCGGCGAGGTGCTGGTTCCGACCGAAGAAGTCGTCGAACTGGTGAAAGGCAAACGCAAAACTTCCTCTCGAAAGTTTTATCCCGGCTACATTCTGGTCCGGATGGAACTCAACGACGAGACATGGCACATCGTCAACAGCACGGCCAAGGTCACCGGATTTCTCGGCGGCCGCTCTCAGCCGACGCCGCTGACCGACGAGGAAGCAGATCAGATCCTGAATCGCATGGAAGCCGGGAAATTAAAACCGCAGCCGAAATATTTTTTCGAAACCGGAGACGAGATACGGGTTATCGACGGGCCCTTCACAAACTTTAACGGCACGGTTGAGGAAGTCAACCCCGAAAAGGGCAAGATCAAGGTCCTGGTCAGCATTTTCGGGCGGGCAACACCGGTCGAACTGGATTTCGTCCAGGTCGCCAAACTCTGATTCGAGAACTGTATCCCGGACGCGGCTTTGCTCGGTCCGAGGGCCGATTTTCAGTCGATTTTGCTGTGAGGGCCCCTTATCTGGGCCGCGGTTTGATAACACACGGAGTGCGAGGAGCGAGAATTTCACATGGCTAAAAAAGTTATGGCAATGATCAAATTGCAGGTTGAAGCGGGAAAGGCCAATCCGTCACCACCGATCGGGCCGGCGTTGGGCCAGCACGGTGTCAACATCATGGACTTCTGCAAGGCATTTAACGCGCGCACGGCCGATGACGCTGGAACGATCACACCGGTTGTCATTACCGTCTACCAGGATCGGTCCTTCACCTTTATTACGAAAACACCGCCGGCAGCTGTTCTGCTGAAGAAGGCCGCCCAGATTGCCAAAGGCGCAGGTGATCCCAAACGGGACCGCGTCGGCAAGGTGACGCGTGCTCAAGTCGAAGAGATCGCGAAACAGAAAATGGTCGATTTGAATGCCAATGATTTGGATGCCGCCTGTAAGATCATAGAGGGAACGGCGCGCAGCATGGGTATCGAGATCGCCTGATCTAATTTGAAAAAATACACGTCTCCAGTTTTCGCCATATGGATGGCTGTAAATCTGATCCATTTAATCAGTTGACAAGGTGGGTAAAGAAAATGCCGAAGCGTGGTAAAAAATACTTAGAGGCCAAAAAGAAGGTTACCGCTGCAAAGAAAACGGATTTTACCGAGGCGGTAAAGACTTCCATCGATTCGTCCTTTGCCAAGTTCGACGAGACCATCGATGTAAGCGTCAAGTTGGGTGTTGACCCGCGCCATGCCGATCAGATGGTTCGCGGCTCCGTGATTCTACCGAACGGTATCGGCAAGGAGGTAAAAGTGCTTGTCTTTGCCAAGGGCGAGAAGGAAAAAGAGGCGCTGGATGCCGGCGCCGATTTTGCCGGCAACGATGAGTTCATCGAAAAAATCAAAGGCGGTTGGCTCGAGTTCGACAAAGCCGTGGCCACACCCGACATGATGGGCTCGGTGGGTAAAATTGGAAAGATCCTCGGCCCCCGGGGCCTGATGCCAAATGCCAAGACCGGCACGGTCACATTTGACGTCGCCCGCGCCGTTCAGGAACTAAAGGCCGGAAAGATTGAGTTCAGGGTCGAGAAGGCTGGGATTGTCCATGTACCCATGGGCAAAGTTTCTTTCGGGGTTGAAAAAATCGTCCAAAACCTTACCGCATTCCTGGAAACCATCGTCCGTCTCAAGCCGGCGTCCAGCAAAGGAACCTACCTGAAAGGCGTTGCGATCTCAACGACCATGGGGCCCGGCGTCAAGATCGATACAGCTTTGGTAAAGGACTTAGTGAAGTAAAGTGGCAGGGGAAACGGCTGGGCCGCCTGGAAGCATCTTTTGCCTGGGCCCGTGCGAAAAGGGCACCGACCCTATCTCAGCACATTAATCCTTTAATAACTTACAGTTACAATAACGACTATCTGTCAAAGACCGTAGGTACACTTTTTCGGCCAAATGGTTTAATCGGCGTTTGCCGGCCTACCGAGACAGGTTTGACACGTTGCGTTCGACTTCGATCGACATCTCGCGATCGCAAAATTGTGTGGACCTCATTCTCATGCCGCTGAACAGACGAAAACAATTCGCCGACAGAAACGACCTCCGGCTGGTTGCAGGTAATGAAAGGAGGTGGATTGAATTGTGAAAATAGATGAAAAGAAAAAAATCGTTGAGGAACTGCACGAGCGGTTGGCTAAGAGCAAGGTGGTCATCGTTACCGACTATAAGGGTTTGAATGTTGAGACAATGACCGAGTTGCGCAGGAAGCTGCGGGAAGCACAGATTGACTATCAGGTCGTCAAGAACACGCTCTTGATAAGGGCTGCGAAGGAGACTGGTGTCGCCTTGATTCAGGACCAGCTCAAGGGACCCAGTGCGATTGCGCTCAGCTTCGATGACCCGGTTGCACCGGCCAAGGTTCTGATGGAGTTTTCCAAAAAGAACAAAAAGCTTGAGATCAAAGCCGGCGTGATGGAGGACCGGGTGCTCGACCTGGACAGCATCAAGGCTTTGGCGGCCCTGCCGTCACGTGAGGCGTTGCTCAGTCAGCTGCTCTCCGCGATGATCGGTGTGCCAACCGGTCTGGTGAGAGTGTTGAACGGGATCCCGCAGAAATTGATGTACGCGCTGCTGGCCATAAAGGATCAAAAGGAAGCGGCCTAGCTTGCGCCGTCGATACCCATAACCTGTTTGCGAAGCGAAGATTACACACCGAAGGAGATTTGAAATGGCGGATATTTCGAAACAAGATGTGATTGATTTTATTGCCAACATGACGGTCCTTGAGCTGTCCGAACTCATAAAGGAACTCGAAGAAAAATTCGGCGTTTCAGCGGCCGCCCCGGTTGCGATGATGGCAGCCGGACCCGCCGCTGAAGGCGGCGGTGCTCAGGCGGAAGAGAAAACCGAATTCGATGTTATTCTAATGGCTTACGGCGACAAAAAAATTCAGGTTATCAAGGAAGTCAGGGCCATCACCGGCCTCGGCCTGAAAGACGCCAAAGACCTGGTCGACGGGGTTCCCAAACCGGTCAAGGAAGGTGTATCGAAGGACGAAGCCGAGAAGATCAAGCACCAGCTTGAAGAGGCCGGAGCCCAGGTTGAAGTAAAGTAGTTGCATGCATTCTGCGGTCGGGATGGGGGTGTTCGGCTGAGACGCGGCTGAATTTTCAGCGGGTTCGCCTATCGGTCGAAACCGCGCGCCTCGTTCTGTTCATCCACCATCACCGGCTGACCACAGGTCGTATCCTGTAACCTACAAGGAGTTGGAGAATATGTCGGAAAGATCCCTGGCAAGCAGGCGGATAAGAAAAAATTTTGGTAAAATCCGTAAGATCGTCGACATTCCCGATCTCATTGCCGTCCAGCGGGAGTCATACAACAGATTCCTCCAGATGGACATCCCCCCGGAGAAGCGAGAAGATGCCGGGCTGCAGGCGGTGTTTCAATCCGTATTTCCCATTAAAGATTTTACCGGAAGTGCGTCGTTGGAGTTCGTGTCATACCGTTTTGCGGAAGTCAAGCACAGTGTCGAAGAGTGTATCCACAGGGGAATGACCTACGAGATACCGGTGCGCATCACCGTTCGCTTGGTGGTTTATGATATCGATGCTGAAACCGGTGTCTCCAACATTCGGGACATCAAGGAACAGGAAATTTATTTCGGCACCATACCGTTGATGACCGAAAAAGGAACTTTTATCATCAATGGGACCGAGCGGGTCGTCGTCAGTCAGCTGCACCGCTCTTCAGGGGTTTTCTTCGATCACGACAAAGGAAAGACCCACTCGAGCGGGAAAATCATCTACAGTTCCAGGATCATACCCGTGCGAGGGTCCTGGATCGACATGGAAGTCGATCCGAAGGACATCGTCCATATCCGGATCGACCGACGCCGGAAATTTCCGATCACGATTCTCTTCAAAGCCTTCGGACTCAGCGTCGAAGACCTTCTGACCTATTTCTACTACAGCGAAAAGGTCCTGATTCAAGGCAAACGAATCTCGAAACAGTTCAACCCCGAATTCCTCAAAGGGCAGCGCGCCAACCGCGACATAAAAGATTCGGAAACCGGTGAAGTGCTGGTTAAAAAGGGCCGCATTATTACGGTGCGCGCGATCAAACGGTTGCAGGCCATCGGTGCCGAGGCTATCCCGATCGGGATGGAAGATTTAATCGGCAAAGTTTTCGCCCATCCCCTATACGCCCCCCAAACCGCGCTGCCGATCGTCAAGGCCAACGACACCGTCGACGAAGAAAATTTGGCCAAGCTCGAACAGGCTGGGATCAACGAGTTTGATGTGCTTTTCATCGACGGGGTGTCGACCAGCGACTCGATCCGCAAGACGCTTCTGGTCGACAAGGTCGAGAGCAAGGAAGAAGCGCTGATCGAGATCTATCGTCGGTTGAGACCGGGTAACCCGGCGACTCCTGAAGTGGCCCAGGATTTTATCGACAATTTGTTTTTCAAACCCAATTACTACGACCTTTCCGGCGTCGGCCGTCTGAAGATCAACCAGAGACTCGGCATCAACACCTCGCTTAGCCTGCGGATTCTGCGCAAGGAAGATATCCTGTTGACAGCCAAGGCCCTGATCGAACTCAGGGACACCCAGGGCGTCGTCGACGACATCGATCATCTCGGCAATCGCCGGGTGCGGGCGGTAGGCGAGCTGCTCGAAAACCAGTATCGCATCGGCCTGGTGCGCATGGAACGCGCCATCAAGGAACGCATGAGCCTGCAGGAGGTCGATGCGCTGATGCCCCACGATTTGATCAACCCCAAACCGGTTTCGGCGGTGGTCAAGGAATTTTTCGGCACCAGCCAACTCTCCCAGTTCATGGACCAGACCAATCCGCTGTCTGAAACCACCCATAAAAGACGTCTCAGCGCTCTCGGCCCGGGCGGGTTGACGCGGGAGCGCGCCGGATTCGAAGTGCGTGACGTTCACCCCTCGCATTACGGCCGTATCTGCCCGATCGAAACACCGGAAGGTCCCAACATCGGCCTGATCGTTTCGCTGAGCACTTACGCCAGGGTCAATAATTTCGGCTTCATCGAAACTCCTTACCGGGTTGTGAAGGATGGCGTGGTCACCAATGAGGTCAAATTTTTGGACGCCTTCGAAGAAAAGGAACATCCGATTGCCCAGGCCAATGCCCTGATTGACGAAGATGATCACTACGTCAACGCCATGGTGACATCGAGGGTGGCGGGCGAGTTCATGATGGTGCCGCGTGAGGAGATCGAGTTGATGGACATTTCACCCAATCAGCTGGTGAGCGCCTCGGCTTCACTGATCCCCTTTCTGGAAAACGATGATGCCAACCGGGCGTTGATGGGCTCCAACATGCAGCGCCAGGCGGTTCCGCTGCTGGTCAATGAAGCCCCTTTGGTGGGAACCGGCATCGAAGGGGTGGTCGCAAAGGATTCGGGGGTTGCCATTGTCTGCCATCGTGACGCGGAGGTGGTCGAAGTGGACGCTTCCCGCATCGTGCTGAAACACGAACCCACGGGGGACCCTCGATCCAAGGACGTCACCATCTACAACCTGTCGAAATTCATCCGCAGCAATCAGAACACCTGTTTCAACCACCGGCCCATCGTGGCCAAGGGGCAGACGGTATCAGCCGGTGAAATCATCGCCGACGGTCCCGCGACGGACAAAGGCGAGCTGGCGCTCGGTAAAAATGTGACCGTGGCTTTCATGCCGTGGGGCGGGTACAATTTCGAGGATTCCATTCTGGTCAGTGAACGCTTGGTCCGCGACGGCGTCTACACGTCCGTTCATATCGAGGAATTCGAGGTCGTTGCCAGAGACACCAAGCTGGGCAAGGAAGACATTACCCGCGACATCCCGAATGTGGGGGAGGAGGCTCTCAAAAATCTCGATGAGAGCGGTATCATCCGCTTGGGAGCGGAGGTCGTCCCGGGCGATGTTCTGGTCGGCAAGATCACCCCGAAAGGCGAAACACAACTCTCGCCCGAAGAGAAATTGCTGCGGGCCATTTTCGGAGAGAAGGCCGGTGACGTCAAAGACACGTCCCTCAGGGTACCGCCGGGCATTCAGGGGATCGTGATCGATGCGAAAGTCTTCTCGCGGCGCGGGGTCGAGAAGGACGACCGGACACGGCTGATCGAAGACGAAGAAATCGCGGCCCTCGAAAAGGATCGCGACGACGAACTGGCCGTGATCGAGGATGTGGTGCGCGGTGAGCTCAAGGCGCTGTTACTGGGTGAAAAGGCGCAATCGACCCTCAAGAAGGGTAAAAAGATACTGATCAACAAGGGGGCCAAATTTGATGAAGAAACCTTGGATCTGGTCCCGTTGGCCCAGCTCGAGGGTCTTGTTCTAAAAGATCCGAAGCAGACCGAACGGGTGCACGAACTGCTCGAGCGCTATCGCGATCAGGGGGAACTCACCCGCATGGTCTTTGAACAGCAGGTCAGCCGTTACGCCAAGGGGGATGACCTGCCGCCCGGCGTCATCAAACTCGTCAAGGTCTATGTCGCCATGAAGCGCAAGCTTTCCGTGGGTGACAAGATGGCCGGGCGTCACGGCAACAAGGGTGTTGTTTCCAGAATTCTGCCGGTCGAAGATCTGCCTTACTTTCAAGACGGCACTCCGGTCGACATGGTTCTCAACCCGCTGGGCGTGCCCTCCCGTATGAACGTGGGCCAGATATTGGAGATCCATCTCGGGCGGGCGGCCAAGACGCTTGGCGACCAGCTGAGCCTGCTGCTGGAAGAGCAAAAAAACAAGGCGCTGCGGGATACACTGAAAAGGATATTTTCCGACCCCGATACACAGAAGGTGATCGCCGGCTATGACGAAGAAGATCTGACCGCATTCGCGACCCAGTACAAGAACGGTGTTTATATGGCCACGCCGGTATTTGACGGCGCCAAGGAGGAAGAAATCAAGGCGCTGTTGGCGGAAGCCGGGGTCAGCACGACCGGGCAGACGACCCTCTACGACGGCCGAACCGGCGAGTCCTTCAAAGAAAAAATTACGGTCGGTACGATGTATGTGCTGAAATTGCATCACCTGGTCGACGACAAGATTCACGCCCGATCGATCGGTCCTTATTCGCTTGTGACACAGCAGCCGCTGGGCGGCAAGGCGCAGTTCGGTGGCCAGCGGCTCGGCGAGATGGAGGTCTGGGCCATGGAGGCTTACGGTGCGGCCTATGCCCTGCAGGAATTCCTGACGGTTAAATCGGACGACATGGCTGGGCGAACGCGCATGTATGAAAAGATCGTCAAAGGCCAGAACGTCCTGGAGCCCGGTATCCCCGAGTCATTTCGGGTGATGACCAAGGAGCTCCAAGCTCTGGGGTTGGATATCGATCTGATCGAAGGCAAGGGATGATATTCGCCTGACCCGGACAACGGCCGTTAAAGGTCCCCAATTGAGACGTGAAAGGGAATAAAAGCCATGATGGATACATTGTACGATTTTTTCGCTAAGCCGACCGATCCCAGAAAATATACCGGCATCAAGATATCGCTGGCTTCTCCGGAACAGATTCGCAAATGGTCGTTTGGAGAAATCAAGAAACCTGAAACCATCAACTATCGGACCTTTAAACCCGAACGCGACGGCCTGTTCTGCGCCAAGATATTCGGTCCGACCAAGGATTACGAGTGCAACTGCGGTAAATACAAGCGCATGAAGCATCGGGGCGTGATCTGTGAAAAGTGCGGGGTGGAGGTCATTCAGTCCAAGGTGCGCCGGGAACGCATGGCCCACATCGAACTGGCGACGCCGGTTTCCCACATCTGGTTTCTCAAGAGTCTTCCCAGCAAAATCGGAAACCTGCTGGATCTGACCCTCAAGAACATGGAAAAAGTGCTCTACTTCGACAGCTACATCGTCATCGATCCCCAAGAGACAGATCTGACCAGGGGGCAGCTGCTGTCCGACGAGAAGTACCGCGACGCACTCGAAAAGTACGGTCCCCATTTCAAAGCCGGCATCGGTGCCGAAGCTGTTAAGGAGATGCTGGCCGATCTGAATCTGGACGAGACCTACAAGGAGCTGCGCCGTGATATCCGCGAGACCGGATCGGTCGCCAAGCGCCAAAAGCTGGCCAAACGGCTGAAGATTGTCGATGCGTTCCGCAAATCCGGTGTCAACCCGCTCTGGATGATCATGGACGTCATCCCGGTGCTGCCGCCCGATCTGCGGCCGCTGGTGCCGCTGGAAGGCGGCCGCTTTGCCACTTCCGATCTCAATGATCTCTATCGGCGGGTTATCAACCGCAACAACCGTCTGAAGCGTCTGATCGATCTGAAAGCGCCGGACATCATCGTCCGCAACGAGAAGCGGATGCTTCAAGAGTCGGTCGACGTGCTGTTCGACAACGGTCGGCACGGCCGGGTGATCACCGGTACGAACAAGAGGCCGCTCAAGTCTCTCAGCGACACCCTAAAGGGCAAACAGGGACGTTTCCGTCAAAACCTTTTGGGCAAACGGGTCGACTATTCGGGCCGGACGGTGATCACGGTCGGTCCCGACCTGCGTCTGCACCAGTGTGGTCTGCCCAAGATCATGGCGCTGGAGCTCTTTAAACCCTTTGTCTATTATCGACTGGAGCAAAAGGGACTGGTTTCCACCGTCAAGAGCGCCAAGAAAATGGTCGAGCGGGAAACCCCGGAAGTTTGGGATACGCTCGACGAGGTGGTCAAGGAATATCCGGTGATGCTCAACCGGGCACCCACGCTGCACCGGCTGGGCATACAGGCCTTCGAACCGACCCTGATCGAAGGCAAGGCGATCCAGCTCCACCCGCTGGTCTGTACGGCCTTTAACGCGGATTTCGACGGCGACCAGATGGCGGTCCATGTGCCCCTTTCGGTCGAAGCCCAGATCGAAGCGCGCGTCCTGATGCTTTCCAGCAACAACATTCTCTCGCCGGCCAACGGCTCGCCGATCATCGTTCCGAGCCAGGACATCGTCCTGGGGCTCTACTATATGACGCGCGGCATACCGGCCCGTAAGGGAGAGGGAAAGTGTTTCGCCAACCCGGAAGAAGTTCGCAGCGCCTATGACGCCGGGGCGGCGGACCTGCACGCCGAGATTACGGTGCGCATGAACGGCAGCCGCGTCAGCACAACCGTCGGCCGCATTCTGCTGTGGGAAATCATTCCGGAAGAGGACATCTTCGATCTGCGCCACATCATGGTCAGGGACCTGCAGGAAGCCCGCTCCATCCGCCGCAAGCTCAAAGAGGGGGGTGATTTCACCGAGCTGGTTGCGGCCCACTCCCAGAGCCCCGACAAACAGAACGGCGGTCACATCGGTCTGATCCGAAAAGACGAGTTCGTCAACATTTTCAACATCGACGAGGACACCGCCGACAAGGTGTACTACCTGAAGGTCGGCGAAGTCAGCGGAGTGCTCTCCGCCGACGGAAAACACCATCTTTTCCAGGTGCTTCGGCGGCAGGCGCCGATTCCCTTCGACGTGGTCAACCGCGTGATGGACAAGAAAAAACTGAGGGACCTGGTGGACTACGTCTACCGCAACCTCGGGCCCAAGGCGACCGTCATTCTTTCCGACCGTCTCAAAAACACCGGTTACCGCTACTCGACCGAAGGCGGTCTGTCGATTTCGATCGACGCCATGATCACGCCCGATTCGAAATGGAAGATCCTGAGCGAGGCCGAGCGCCAGGTCGAGGAGATCAGCCGGCAATACACCGAAGGGCTGATCACTCAGGGCGAGAAATACAACAAGGTCGTCGACATATGGGCCAAAGCGACCGATGACGTCGCCAACGAAATGATGGAGGCCATGCGGCTGGCGCCGGTCATGGATGCCGAGGGCCGTCCGGTTACCGATGAAAAGGGTAAACCGATCATCGCCGAGAGCTTCAACCCGATTTACATGATGGCTGATTCGGGTGCCCGCGGCAGCAAAGATCAGATGCGGCAGCTTGCCGGTATGCGCGGCCTGATGGCCAAGCCCTCGGGCGAAATTATCGAAACCCCGATTACCTCCAACTTCCGGGAAGGTTTGTCGGTCTTGCAGTACTTTATTTCCACTCATGGGGCCCGCAAAGGCCTGGCGGATACGGCCTTGAAGACAGCCAACTCGGGTTATCTCACGCGCAGGCTTGCGGATGTCGCTCAGGATTGCATCGTCATGGAAGATGACTGCGGGACCCGCATGGGCGTGGAAGTCGGACCGCTGATGGAAGGCGGTGAAGTCATTCAACGCATCGGTGAACGCATTCTGGGACGTGTAGCGGCCGAGGATGTCATCGACCCGTTCAACGAAGAGGTCATCGTCGCGGCCAACGAAGATATCGACGAGAGCGTGGGCAAGCGGATCGAAGAGGCCGGCTTGACCGCTGTCCGGATCCGTTCCGTGCTGACCTGCAAGACCAGAATCGGTGTTTGCGCCAAATGCTACGGGCGGGACCTCGCCCACGGTCAAACCGTGGAACATGGCCAGGCCGTCGGCATCCTGGCGGCCCAGTCGATCGGCGAGCCCGGCCCCCAGTTGACGATGCGGACCTTCCATATCGGTGGTACCGCCAGCCGGCGGGTCGAACAGGCCGACATCCGGGCCCGGGTCGACGGTACGATCAAGTTTGTGGACCTGCGAGTGGCCGGCAACTCCGAGAGTCAGATGGTGGTCATGAACCGACGCGGCGGCAAATTCACGATCGTCAATGAAAAGGGCCGTGAACTGGAGAGCTTTCCGGTCATCTACGGCGCCCACCTGGCGGTAAAAGACGGTGCCGCGGTGAAAGCGGGCGATCTTCTGGCCACTTGGGACCCCTTCACGACCCCGATCCTGACCGAAATCGACGGCACCGTCAAGTTCGGGGATATCGTTCCCGGCAAGACGATGCAGGAAAAGGTCGACCCGGTGACCGGCAAGTCGAGCCAGACGATCACCGAATCGAAGAACATCGAAGAGCGGCCGCGCATATCGATAAAAGACAAGGACGGCAAGACCGCCAAACTGCCGGGATCGACGGCTATGGCCCGCTACATGTTGCCGCTTGACGCGATTTTGATGGTCGAGGAGGGCGACAGCGTCAAAGCGGGCGATGTCGTTTCCAAGTTGCCGCGCGCGACCACCAAGACCAAAGACATTACCGGTGGTTTGCCGCGCGTGGCCGAGCTTTTCGAGGTCCGGAAGCCTAAGGAGGTCGCCGTCCTGAGTCAAATCGACGGGTATGTGTCGATCGCCAAAGGCACCAAGAAGGGCAAGCAGAAGATCACGATCAGCCCTGTCGACGGCGTCGGCGAAACCAAGGAATATTTGATTCCGCGCGGCAAGCACATCAACGTGATCGAAGGGGATTACGTGCGCGCCGGCGAACCTCTGATCGGCGGTTCCGCCGTGCCCCAGGACATCCTTAACATCAAGGGTGAAGTCGCCTTGGCACGGTATTTGGTTGACGAGGTCCAGGAAGTTTACCGGCTGCAGGGCGTGCGCATTAACGACAAACACATCGAGGTCATCGTGCGTCAGATGATGCGGCGGGTCAAGGTCGTGGAGGTCGGCGACACCGAGTTCATCGCCGAGGAACAGGTGGACCGCGTTAGGTTTGATGAAACCAACCGGGCCGTCATCGAGCAGGGCGGTAAACCGGCGGTGGCCGAACCGCTTATTCTGGGCATCACCAAGGCCTCGCTCAGCACCGACAGCTTCATTTCAGCCGCCTCTTTCCAGGAGACCACCAAGGTGCTGACCGACGCCGCGATCTCAGGGTCGGTCGACTACCTGAGGGGATTGAAGGAAAACGTGATCATGGGGCGGCTCATTCCCGCCGGCACCGGTATCGCCGCCTACAACGATGTGAGTGTCGAGGTGGTAGACGAGGTCTGATTTTCAAAGAAAACTCTTGACATCGGACAAGTGACTGTATACAAGTTGCGCTTTTACCAACCAAGCGAAATGGGGTTTATTTTTAACGAGTAAGAGGAATGTATGCCGACTATCAGCCAGTTAGTTCGCAAGGGCAGAAAACGGGTAAAGAAAAAAACCAACACCCCGGCCTTGAAGGGCGCGCCCCAGAAGAGAGGGGTGTGTACCCGTGTGTATACCTCGACGCCGAAAAAACCTAACTCGGCCCTGCGAAAAGTCGCCAGGGTCCGGTTGACAACCGGCATAGAAGTGACCGCCTACATCCCTGGAATCGGTCACAATCTGCAGGAACACTCGGTTGTGCTGGTGCGCGGCGGGCGCGTCAAGGACCTTCCCGGTGTGCGTTACCACATCGTCCGAGGGACCCTGGACACACTCGGGGTTGCCGACCGCAAGCAAAGCCGCTCCAAATACGGGACCAAGAAACCGAAGTGATCTGGCCTCTGGCAAACCGATCAATTTTAAGCAGGTGGTGTAACATATGCCGAGAAGAAGAGAGATAGCCGTAAGAAAAATTAACGCCGATCCAAAATACGGCAGTGAGCTGGTCGCCAAGTTCATCCGCAAGATCATGCGGGATGGCAAAAAAAGCACCGCTGAAAATATTCTCTATGATGCCTTGAACATCATCGAAGAGAAGACAAAACAGGCCCCGCTCAAAGTCTTCGAACAGGCGGTTGACAACATCAAGCCGTTCATCGAAGTAAAATCGCGGCGGGTCGGCGGTTCCACTTATCAGGTTCCGACCGAGATCCGGCCCAGCCGCCGCACGGCACTCGGAATCCGTTGGCTGATCGAGTTTTCCCGCAAACGGCCCGAAAAGGGCATGGCCAAGAAACTGGCCGGAGAACTCATGGACGCCGCAAACAACCGGGGCGCTGCAGCAAAGAAAAAGGAAGACACGCACAAGATGGCCGAGGCCAACAAGGCTTTTGCCCACTTCCGCTGGTAAACGGCACTGCGCAAAGGACAGGGTGAATCGCTGTCCGGCACACTGCACACCTTGCACTGTGCTTGGCTGCGCATTTTAAGGGGAGGACGAAGAGATGGCGAAGCAGAAGTTTGAGCGAACGAAGCCGCATGTGAATGTGGGCACGATCGGTCACATCGATCACGGCAAGACGACCTTGACGGCGGCGATCACCAAGCATATGGGATTGAAGGGCATGGCGCAGTTTGTGCCGTTTGATCAGATCGACAAGGCGCCGGAGGAGAAGGAGCGCGGGATCACGATCGCCACGGCGCACGTCGAGTACGAGACGG
>JAQAZR010000375.1:0-2789 GCA_032127235.1 Deltaproteobacteria bacterium | reverse complement strand
GACCAGGGTGGCCAGTTGCCGGGTCATAAGGGTGACGTCGCGTTGACGTACACGGGTGAATAGACTCTGGCTGAACAGGCCTTTGGATGCCCTTTGTCTCTGGTCATCGGTTGCTTCTTTGATTTGAACGGGAAATCGGTTCGACCCCCGCAGCTTCTGGCGCGCGGCGGCGACACAGTCCGCATCGATGATACCCGAGATGTTCTTGCCCCGTTGGTCCAGCGCTACGTATTCAAATACCGGCATATCGGTAATGGTGCCTTTCTAAAAACGCGATTTGTTCCGTTTCCGTCAAGAATCCCTTTTCCTTCCAACGAAAAATATGCAAATTTAATGCCACTATATGCATTTCAGAAGCGAGAAATCTGTAACGGAATCTTTATCACTAAAACTAATAATTATTATAGCTTCACGGCCTTTTCAACCCAAATCTCACAATCGGGCCGGTCTCTCAGTTGCCACTTCATGCAAGACGCTTCATTACAGCCGTTCTCGGCCGGTTGCACGAGTGCGGCCTGCATTGCGGGGATCTTTCACGCAACAAATCGATCCGGCGGCAGTGCATTAAAGGATACATCGAGTGATGGAAACCTTGGATGGGCAAGAGTCAGGTCGGGTATTATTCAGCTTGCTGACCTGCGGGTTGGCCTTCCTGAGGCGCTCCGCCTTCGGCTGTTGGCTCTTTCTGTGCACCGCTCTCGGCGCCGTCGGCTTTGGTTTCACCTTGACCTTCAGCGGTTGATTCCTGTGTCTGCTGTCCTTGATCGGCCGGGGGTGCTTCAGCCGATTCTTCAGGTGCGGGACTGCTTTCCGGTTCGGGTTCCTCGGAGACCGACGGATTTTCATCCGGTAAAGGAGGCGGCTGGGGCATGGGCAGCGGTTGTTTATAAGAGGGTGGTCCCGCGGGCCGACCGGAGGGGCCGCTGGGTTCTGCTTTTCCAAAAACCACAATTTTGACCTGGTCATTCGAACCGTAAATGACCACGTTGTTCAAGTTCACTAAGATGCGCTTCAAGGCCTTGTCCAGAGGGGCATTATCGAGGGTCACACTGACGGGTATGTCTTTCCACTGCTCATCAATGGTGAATTTCAGGTCGGTGGCTTCTTCGATTTTTTCCAACACCTCGCCCAGGGGCATGTTTTGTACGCTTAGTGTTATGAGACTTTCATTTCCCGAAAGGTTTTTCACGGATACGGCGGAAGCCGCTCTGACGGGCAAAAACGGTGCGGCGAGCAGAAGTACCGTGCTGGCGGCTGTCAGGCAAAGGATTCGAAGACGGTTTTTCATTGCACATCACCGAACGGCTGTGAATGGGGAGTTGGTGGCGGCCCGAAAAAAAGATGTTCCCCGGTTAAGCGGCAAACAACGAATGGATAATCCGCTCAATTGGCCGGAACTATTTCTATAATACAGCTGGACGCTCCACATTTAATCGCAATCCGTCCGACGGTCAAGCAGACTTTTTCTGCTTATTTAAAATAGGCTGAGGTCACGTTGCTGGTATCGGAATTTGGGGGCTCGGCGTCTGTGATATAGTAACTCACCGTTAATGAGGCTTCGACGCGAACCTGTCCGGCTTGCACGGGCGTTGCTGCGGCTCTCGCGGAGAAAACGGGGCCGGAGTCCATTTGCGGGCGCACAAGGTTGATGCCCGCCTCGGATATCTGCTTGATGCCGACGATCTCGACTCCCATAGCCCTGGCGATGGCATCCGCTTTGGCATCGGCTTCCTCGGTGGCCAGGCGCAAGGCCTGTGCGCGGGATTCGCCGTCATCTTTGAGGTCGAATGAAAGCCCCTCGATTCGGTTGGCGCCGGCATCGAGACCGGCATCGATCACACCCCCCAGGCTCTCCAGGTTTTCGATTTCAACTCTGATGATGTTACTGGCGCGATACCCGAGGATAACCGGCTGGGTCGTCTGTCCCTGAGGTTCCGGCGGCTGATTTCCATACACGGGGTAAATGGATAAATCGATGGTCGCAATGTTTTTATCGGCAACCCCTAACGATTTGATGCCCTTTATAATGTTTTGCACGACCTGGTTGACCTGTTTCTGCGCCTCGGATGCTTTTGCCGCCTGGGCGACGGCGCCCAGCCTCAGGACCGCCCGGTCCGGGGCCACCGATACCTCTCCGTGTCCGCCAACGGTCAATGTCGATGGCTCTGTCACCGCATATTCGTTGCCGTCTAAGGGTTCGGCCTGCGCGCCGGCCCATATTCCGACACAGAACAGGGTGACCACCATACAAAGGGAGACTTTTGGTTTCATATCGCTCTATCCTGGCATTTGTTTGGGAGTTCATGTCATTTAACTGGTCACACACGACCAACTTCACCAATCTATCAGAAATTGAAACGACGAGCAAAGGCTCTTTTGTCAATAAATCTTTCTCTGGTAATTGAAAACGGGTTGGAAATACGAGCTCGGGTTTTGTTTTGTCGGCAATCCAGGATAGGGAAACCCGAAACGAGCGGGAAGATGGAAACGGAATTATCGGAGGCCGGTCGGGTTGTCAAGTCCAGTCGATCGTGAAGCGTGCCTTATTGCCGGATCGGCTCCACCGTTTCAACCGTCAGGGCCACTGCCCCGAAGTCTTCTTCGATCTTGCCGGTCAGAATGTAAGGCCAGTGGCGGTCGAGCATGCGGCAAAACTTGCGGTAGGCTTCGGGGAAAAAGGTGGTTTCCACCAGGCCGGTCTCGTCCTCGAAGGTCAGAAACTCCATCGGGTCGCCGTGCTTCGTGCTGACCACCTTGCCGGTGATCAGCAGGCCGGCCACCCGTACCTG
>JAQAZR010000374.1:0-2934 GCA_032127235.1 Deltaproteobacteria bacterium | reverse complement strand
ATGTCGCGCACCTGCGCGATGATTTCACCTTGGTCGAGGTTGCGCGCGAATCCCCCCTTGCCGGTCAGACAGAAGCGGCATCCAAGGGCGCAACCGACCTGAGTCGAGATGCAAAGCGTATAGTGGCCGCGCTCGGGAATGAGCACACTTTCGATCCGTTGGCCGTCGCTGAGTCCGAACAGGTATTTTCGGGAACCGTCGCGTGAGGCTTCTACCTTCAGCTTTGCCAGGCGACCGATCTCAAAATGGTTCTCTATTTTTTCCCGATCGGTTTTACTCAGATCCGTCATCTGCTCGAAGCTGTCCACCTGACGCCCGTATAGCCAGCGCAGGATCTGACCGCCGCGATAGGCCGCAATTCCTCGCTGGGCAAGCCACTCCTGCAGTTGACCGAGGTTCAAGTCCTTGATATCCGGTTTGCCGATCATTTTATTTGCAATTGTCTAGAGGTTAAGCTAAGAGTGGAGACAGACAGCATGGAAGCCCCAAAAGTACTCTCCCAAGGGGGACAATTCGCTTGACATAGCATTTTTTTCATACTAATTTCAAGGTTTTTGATTTAACCGAGGGAATGCGCCGACGATCATGTTTGACAACCTGAGCGATAAGCTGAACGCGGTTTTCAAAAAGCTCAAGGGACACGGCAAGCTGACGGAGAAGAATATCGAGGAAGGGTTGCGGGAAGTCCGCCTGGCTCTCCTCGAAGCGGATGTCCATTACCGCGTCGCCAAGAAGTTTATCGCCGACATCAAGGAACGCGCTCTGGGCCGGGAAGTTCTGTCGAGCCTGACCCCCGGCCAGCAGGTCGTCAAAATCGTGTTCGACGAACTGACGACCCTGATGGGAGCCCGCAACGAATCCTTGAATCTCACGGGGACCCAACCGGTGGCGATCATGCTGGTGGGTCTGCAAGGCTCCGGCAAAACCACCACGGCCGGCAAACTGGCCATCCACCTGCGCAAAATCGGTAAAAAGCCTTATCTGGTGCCGGCGGACGTCTATCGACCGGCTGCCATCGACCAGTTGAAAAAACTGGGCGACCAGTTGTCGGTACCGGTATTTGGGTCCACAAGCGACATGGATCCGATCCGGATCTGCCAGGATGCCCGCACGGCAGCGGCCAGGGAAGGCTGCGACACGCTTTTGCTCGATACGGCCGGACGGCTGCACATCGACGCCGCGCTGATGGACGAACTCAAGTCGATCCGTGAGGCCGTCGATCCGTCCGACATTCTCCTGGTGGCCGACGCGATGACCGGCCAGGATGCGGTGAACATCGCCAAAGCGTTCGACGAAGCCCTGGGCATCGGCGGTGTGATTCTGACCAAAACCGACGGCGACGCCCGGGGGGGTGCCGCCCTTTCGATCAAGGCCGTTACCGACAAGCCGATCAAGTTCATCGGTGTCGGCGAAAAGCTCGACCAGCTGGAACCGTTTCATCCGGAACGGATGGCGTCGACCATTCTGGGAATGGGAGACGTTCTGACGCTGATCGAAAAAGCGCAGTCCACGGTAGATGAAAAAAAGGCGGCCGAACTCGAACGGAAACTGCGAAAAAGTCAGTTCACGCTGGAGGATTTTCGGGACCAGATGGTTCAAATCCGCAAGATGGGCTCTCTGTCGGATCTGTTGAAGATGATCCCCGGGGTCGGCGGCAGCAAACAGCTCAAGAATCTCAAGGTCGACGACCGGGAATTGGTGAGAATCGAAGCCATCATCAATTCCATGACACCCGAAGAGCGTCGCCGCCATGCCGTCATCAACGGCAGCCGCCGCAAACGGATCGCCGGCGGCAGCGGCACGAGCATACAGGACGTCAACCGTCTTTTAAAAAATTACACCCAGGTTATGAAGATGATGAAAAAGCTCAATAAAAGCGGCATGCGCGGTTTCTCCCGCGGTATGCTGCCCTTCTGAAGGAGAACACGATGGCAGTTAGAATCAGATTGGCCCGGCACGGCGCGAAGAAAAGACCTTTTTATCGTATTGTGGCGGCAGACAACGAAGCGCCCCGGGACGGAAAATATCTCGAGAATCTCGGCACCTACAATCCGTTGCTCGAGCCCGAGGAGGTCATGGTCAAGACGGAACGGATCAAGCACTGGATGGAAAAAGGCGCCACTCCGACCGCAACTGTAAAAAACATATTGAAAAAAAAAGGGTTTTTTACCGTGACGCCATAGAGTTGTTATAAATCTGGGTAGTGCAACCCCTTTATTCTCAACCGCCGACAAAGGAGATGGGGCTATGAAAGATCTGATCAGCTACATTGCGCGGGCTCTGGTTGACAATCCGGAAGAGGTGTCTGTCTCAGAGATTAAAGGCAACCAGACATCCGTTCTGGAACTCAAAGTCGCGAAAGAGGATTTAGGGAAAGTCATCGGAAAGCAGGGACGAACGGCGCGGGCCATGCGGACTATCCTGAGCGCTGCATCCGCCAAAATTAAAAAACGCACGGTATTGGAGATCCTCGAGTAGCTTCGTGAAGATCGGCGGTGCCATTCCAATTGCAAAAATCGTCGGCGCCCATGGACTGCATGGGACCTGCAAGGTCCATTGTTACGGAGAGTGTGGCGAGATCTTCGGTACCGGCCGCGACATTTTCATTAAAACCGCCGACGGGGTCCTGCTGAGTTACGAAATCGACTGGGCCAAACCACACGCCCGGACCATCTTGCTGGCGTTAAAAGGCATCACCGACCGCAGCCACACCGATAAGCTGATCGGCTGCGAAATCATGATCGACAAGTCGAAACTGCCAGTACTGCCTGCCGGCACCTATTATTGGCACGATCTCATCGGGCTTTCGGTTTTTACGATCAAGGGCCGCTTTCTCGGACGATTGGCAGCCGTCATGCCGACCGGAAGCAACGATGTTTACGTTGTCAGAAAGCCGGAGGACAGTAAAAAAGAGGAGATACTGATACCGGCCCT
>JAQAZR010000373.1:0-5695 GCA_032127235.1 Deltaproteobacteria bacterium | reverse complement strand
GACGTCCTTTCGAGATAAGTGTCTGGTCGCCTTCCTTTTCCTGCATAATCCAGCCGGCCTCGACGGTGACCGCCAGGCCCAGCAAGAAAGCAACTGCCATGAAATGCCATAAGCTTTTAAAACGCGTCATGTTGATTTTTCACCTCAGATTGATTGTGCCGACGCTTTTGCCCCTCAATAAAATCAAGAAACGGCACCGAAGTCCAGGCCGATGCGATACTTGAGTGTTGGCCGCAGACCTTCCGCTCCTTTTATAACGCCCGAATCAACTGTTGCCCAGCGTCAGACGAAAATGCCTGCGGTAGCCCGCCGTGAGGTTCTCGATCTCCACATGAACGATCCCCTGGGTGTCGTAATCGTAAGTTTCGACAACCTCCTGGGAAGACAACTCGGGACAGACGGTGATCGGAACGCCTTTCAGGTTCTTGTGATCGGCCAACCCGGGGTCGTAAGGGAAATAGATGTCGCGCCAAACGGTGATGTCTCCCTCGGGTTCTCCAGCCGAGCCCAACGCGCTGCACTCCAGGTAGCGCAGACGGCCGATGTTGTGGAGCGGTCGGTACTGCCGAACGACCGTCAGTTTCCCTTTTTCTGTGCCCACCTCTTGTTTTTGGGAAAAAACCGGGTCGAAGACCTTGTCCTGCTCCCGCTCGCGCCAGATACCGAAATATCGTGAAACCGCCTCACGAACCTGTATTTGGTTTTTCGGGTCGGCCATGATGGCGAGCCCGATCGCCGTCGCGGCATGCGGAAAGGGAGAATTTTTCACCTTTGTGCCGAAGAGTTCCCGCAAATGACGCGCCACCGGCGGGAAAGCGATGGAGCCTCCCACCAGATAAACGGCGGCAAGGCCGGGACCCTCCAAAGGACCGATGTCGGTTTGGGCCAGCTTTTCCACCATGGTTTGCACGGCGGAGAGACTGCGCCTTATGAGCGGTGTGCAGCGTTCATAAATCTGCCCCGTCTCGAGCACGACCGGATCCGTGTTGGTCAAAACGGTCCCGACATCCACAACCATCTTGCGGGTGTTGGGTTTCAACCCTTCCTTGCGTTCGCGGCATTCCTCGAGCATCCGAACGGTTTCACTCGGCGTAAGGTCGCTTTTGGCAACTCCGACGGTCTCGAGCACCATGTCGAGGATAATCTCATCGAAATCGTCACCGCCAAGCTGAGCGATTCCCTCGTTAGCGATGACATCGTGGCCCCTTCCGGCCATGCCGATCACGGAAGTATCGAAGGTTCCGCCGCCCAGATCGTAGATAACGACATAGCGCTTGGGGCTTTTCGGCCCCAGATTTTTAAGGTAGCGGTGCAGAAACTCGACCGCGGCAGCCGACGGTTCGTTCATGGCCCCTAAAACGGTATATCCAGCCTGGCGAAAAGCCTCCAAAGTGATGAAGCGTTGATTGCTGTTGGCGTTGGCCGGAATGGCAACCATGACCTCGAGAGGGGCTTTGCGGTCGATGTTCAGGTTACTGTGCTTGGTCACCATCCGCCGGACGTGCGATAGAAAAAGGGTGAGAAGTTCGAGCATCGAGAACGATACACCCTGGCCGAGATCCACCGGGTCCTCAGGACGGAGACGACCGGCGAAGCGCTTTAGGGACCGCAGGGCCGTGACGTCCGGTCGGTTGAGCAAGGCCGCCGCTTCCCAGCCGAAACAGAGCCTGCCCCGGTCGACCGCTATCAGGGATGGGATGTATTCTTTGATATCGCCTTTCCAGGAAAAGCTGCAGACCGGGTAGTTGCCTTTTTCACGAGCGGCGACCACCGTCCGTGTGGTCCCGAAGTCGATTCCGAAACGGTTGGGTGATGAGTTCATCATTTTTATTCTCATGGATTAATAACCTATTTGTGGTTTTCATAGAAATGTTCTCAAAATCTTAACATAGCGTGTTTCCCTATTAGGTTGCAACGAATATATAAAAGTCAATATCATGGGTTTGGCAGTTTTGGCCGGTTGCGGCGAATCGACCGTTGGCTTCCTGTTGGGCCCGCTCACCTCAAAACACCGGATGCCATTTCAACAACGAGGTCCAGTTACCACCGGCTTATACGTTTATCGTTTGCTTTATGATGATGAGAAATATACCATTTCACGATCGGCGCCCATTGATTCATATGAAAACAGTCTTTGCATTTAAAATCCGCGGCCGGTGTCTATCGCGTTTTCCGACTGCGATTCGGCCTTTTTCTCAGTAACCCTTTAACGAAGTAGAAAAGAGGACCTATTTGGCAACCCACGAACTTGCCGGAAAACCGGCCCCGCATTCGCTACTGGTGAACGTCCCCAGGTTGGTCAGCGCCTATTACACGCATCGTCCGGATGCCGGAAACCCTCAGCAACGAGTGGCTTTCGGAACGTCAGGTCACCGGGGGTCGGCCCTGAAGAACAGCTTCAACGAGGGCCATGTTCTGGCCACGACCCAGGCCATCTGCGACTACCGCAAGGCCAACCGGATCAAAGGACCGCTTTTTCTCGGCAAGGACACCCATGCGCTGTCGGAGGCGAGCTTTGCCACGGCCCTGGAAGTGCTGGCCGCCAACGATGTCGAGACCTTTATCCAGAAAGACTTCGGTTACACCCCCACCCCTGTGATCTCCCATGCGATTTTGATCTGGAACCGCGAACACGGTGACGCCCGAGCCGATGGGATCGTGATTACACCGTCACACAACCCGCCGGAAGACGGCGGAATCAAATACAATCCACCGCACGGCGGACCGGCGGACACGGCCGTCACCGACTGGATCCAGAAGCGGGCCAATGCGCTTATGGCTGATGAAAACCGGACCGTGAAGCGAGTTCATTATGAAAAAGCCCTGAGATCCGGCACCACAAGGCAGTATGACTACGTCCAACCGTATGTCGACGACCTGGAAAACATTATCGAGATGGCGGTCATCCGTTCGGCGGGTCTCAGGATCGGGGTCGATCCCATGGGGGGTGCGGCGGTGGCCTATTGGGAGCCGATCGCCGAGCGCTACGGATTGACGATCGACGTGGTCAACCCGGTGGTGGACGCCACCTTCGGCTTCATGACCGTCGATAAGGACGGCAAGATCCGCATGGACTGCTCGTCGCCTTTCGCCATGGCCCGGCTGATCGGTCTCAAAGACCGCTACGACATCGCCTTCGGCAACGATCCGGATTGCGACCGCCACGGCATCGTCACGCCCAGCGGGGGGCTGATGAACCCCAACCACTACCTGGCGGTGGCCATCTGGTATCTTTTCCAGAAGCGGACCGGCTGGCGGGCAGAGGCCGCCGTGGGCAAGACCCTGGTCAGCAGCAGCATGATCGACCGGGTCGCGGTTCACCTCAAGCGCAGGCTGTCTGAGGTTCCCGTCGGCTTCAAGTGGTTCGTGGACGGCCTGATCGACGGATCATACGGTTTCGGCGGAGAGGAGAGCGCCGGGGCGGCCTTTTTGCGCAAAGACGGCACCGTCTGGACCACCGACAAGGACGGCATCATCATGGACCTGCTGGCGGCGGAGATCACCGCCGGTTCGGGACGCGACCCGGAGCAGCACTATCAGGAACTGGCCGACAGGTTCGGCCGCCCGGTGTACGAGCGGCTCGATGCTCCGGCAACAGCGGCCCAGAAAGAGGTCTTAAAAAATCTCACACCGGATCAAATCACCGCTAAGACCCTGGCCGGCGAGCCGATTCTGGCCACACTGACCCATGCCCCCGGAAACAACGCCCCCATCGGCGGTTTGAAAGTCGTCACCGAAAACGGGTGGTTTGCCGCGCGGCCTTCCGGCACCGAGGAGATCTACAAGATTTACACCGAAAGCTTCAAGGGACCCGAGCACCTGCGCCAGATACAGGAGGAGGCCCGCACCATGGTGAGCCGGGCTTTCGGCTCGGCGGGGGAGTGAGACGATTTCCGACTGTCATACGCCTTTCGGGATCGGTTATTTTTTCTTTAAAATGACCGGTTCGGGTTCGTAGAGACCGCCGGCCACCCGGTCCCAGAATATTTTTTCGTCTTCCATCCACTTGGAGCCGAATTTACTGCTGAAGAAGCTGCCGAGTCGGTTGACCATACTGCTGAGGCTCGAGCGATGCGCCATCGTCAGGACGTCTTCGAGGAACGCGTCGATTTCGACCATTTTTTCTTTCGGGATATAGGCCCGGGCGCCCATTTCGATCGATTTCTTCAAGTTCTCGGGTGACAGCGCATGGGCGGTGAGCATGACCGTAGGGAATCCCAGGTGGACCGCTGCGTTGAGCAAATCGAATCCCCGCACCCCCATGATGTCGAGGATGACGGCGTCATAGGTCCAGGAGCGCAGCAGGTGAAAACCGGTCTCGTAGTCCGTTGCCCGGTCGAGCACCAAGTCTTCGTAATCCGCCAGAATATCCTCCAGCGTGTCGAGGATATCGGGCTCATCGTCCACGGCCAGCAGGCGCTTGCCGTCTAGAACACTTCCTGACATGTCACGCTCCTTTTTGGGGAAATACCTTTTTGTCTTTCGAGATGCGCCGGCGTTCATCATCACGGACCTCACGCCTGAGCAGTTTGCCGACCTTGGATTTGGGCAGCATGTCCCTGAATTCGATGTAAGATGGAACCTTGTAGGCCGCCAACCGTTCCCGGCACCACTTCGTCAATTCGGTTCCGCCCACACCCCGGGCGTCTTCTTTGAGAACCACGATCGCCTTGATCCTCTCCCCCACCTTGACATCCGGAATGCCGACCACGCAGGCACCGATGACCGTAGGGTGGTCCTGCAGGGCGGCTTCCACCTCCGATGCCGACACCCGGAATCCTTTGTGCTTGATGATATCGGCCGACCGTTCGATATAGATCAGTTCGCCCGTCGGTTTCGCCCGGACGAAGTCTCCCATTCGGCACCAGGTTTTTCCATCCAGCCGGACGAAGGTCTCTCGCGTTTCCTGCGGTTTGTTGTGGTATTCTTTCAGCGTATACGGTGAGGTGACCAGGAGTTCTCCATTTTGACCCTCGGGGACCGGCTCTAAAGTCTCAGGGTCGACGATCAGGCACTCCCGGCTTTTCAATGGGAACCCGATGGCCCTCGGGCTGGGCTCCTCACCGATTTTGCTGTAGGCGACGTGACCCACTTCGGTTGAACCATAAACCTGGTAGATCGGAACACCGCAGCGTTCGTGCCAGCGCACTTTGACCTCCTCGGGCAGGACATCCCCGCCGCAATAGCAAAAGGTCAACGAGCCGAGGTCGTAGCGGTCGAGCCGGTCGTTTTCGAGAATCATCCGATAGAGGGCCGGCACGCCGAGCAGCCAGCGGACCCGGTAGCGCTGGATGGTCGCCAGAATGGCATCCACTTGAGGAGCCGGCATCAGCATCGTGGCGTTGCCCTTGTTCAAGCCGACGGCCATGTACAACCCCAGGGCCATAATGTGAAACAAAGGGTTGACGGTGATATAGGTGTCCCGGCCTTCGTCGATATGGTTTCCGGCCACGTCTTCCGTGACATCATTGACATAGGAGGTCATACCGATATGCGTGCCGGGAACACCCTTGGGGAATCCGGTGGTCCCGCCGGTATAAAGGATGTAAGATAAGTCCTTTTCGGGATCGATGGGCACACGGCCTTCCAGCGGGGGATGCTTCAATAAGGAGCGGAAGGAATGCACCCGGCTGTCGCGCGCAACCTTTCCGCTGGGAATCTTGTCGAAGAGCACGCCGAGGACCCTTTTCCAGAG
>JAQAZR010000372.1:0-3922 GCA_032127235.1 Deltaproteobacteria bacterium | reverse complement strand
TGCCGCCATCGGCACCAGGCCGACGATCTCGCTGCCGATGACGCTCACCCCGTAGCGACGGGCCTCGATCCGGATCAGTTCAAAAGCCTGGTAGAGAGCGGTTTGGGTGTAATCGGTCATGTTGATCGACACCTGCACGATGCCGCGCTCCTGGAGACGGACTCCCATGGCCTTGCAGTAGCGCAGGCCGCCGCTGATGTGTCTCACCCGCCGTGCAATGCCGTCGGCGATGTCCAGCCGGTCGGTGTCGAGGTTGACGTTAAAGGCCACGAGGGGCATGCGGGCGCCGACCGCCGTTACACCGGCGCTCGGATGGACTTCCGGCGGACCGTAGTCGGGCATCCATTCAGGAGCCTTCATTTTTTCGGCCATCCCTTCGAACTGTCCTTTGCGGATCGCGGCCAGGTTCCGCCGCTCCGGGCGGCTGGCCGAGGCCTCGTAGAGAAAAACCGGCAGATTGTACCGTCGAGACGCTTCCGCCGCAACCGCCTTTGAAATGTCGACGGCTTCCGCCATCGTGACGTCTTTGACCGGTATGAAAGGCACCACGTCCACCGCTCCCATGCGTGGGTGCTGTCCCTGGTGACGGCGAAGGTCGATGACCGCAATCGCCTCGCCCATGGCCGCAATCACGGCGGTTTTCAGCGCCTCGGGCGTACCGATGACCGTCACAACCAGGCGATTGTGATCTTCGTCGCGCTGCGTGTCGAGCAACCTGATGCCGGCCTTGTCCTTAAACGGTGCAATGATCCTTGCGATGTTCTCGCGGTTGCGGCCCTCGCTGAAATTCGGAACACACTCGAGTATTTTCTTCATGGCGGAGCCGGCTCCTTTTTTTATTTCGGTCATTGTTATTTGCTTGTTATTTGTTATTTGCAATTTGGAATTTTTCTCCGAAACTTAACAGTTTCCTCTTCGATCAAACTGGATGCCTAAGGCCAGAGGCAGTTTTGATCCTTTAATCCCGCCTTCGCCGGGACCGAAGGATGCCGGTTATGAGTGGACGTCGTCCAGGGCCTCTTCGACAAGCTTGGCAACCGCCTCATCATCGGCCAAGAACGGCAAGGTGATGTGATCCGTCGCCTGATGTCCGGCATTGAAGTGAATGCCGGTGGCAATGGCGTTCTCGTTGCGGGCCCATGCCCGCCGCGCCACACCGCCCATCACGTCCCAGGGAATCGCGAGACGGATGATCCCGTCCACCCGCTCACTGCCGTCCAGCACCAGGCCGAAGCCACCGTTTATGGCCTTGCCGATTCCGACCCCGCCGCCGTTGTGCAACGCCACCAGGCTCATGCCCCGTGCGGCGTTGCCGGCAAAGCAATGCGTGGCCATGTCGGCCATGATGTTGCTGCCGTCCTTGATATTGGCAGTTTCCCTGTAGGGTGAATCCGTGCCGCCGGTGTCGTGGTGATCCCGGCCGAGCATCACCGGTCCGATTTCTCCGCTGCGCACCATCTCGTTGAACTTGAGGGCGACCGTCATGCGGCCGAGCGCATCCAGATAAAGAATCCGGGCCTGTGTACCAACCACCAACTGGTGGCGATCCGCATCCCGGATCCAGATGTAGTTGTCGCGGTCCTGGAACCGCCGTTCGGGATCGATGCAGTCCATGGCGGCCCGATCGGTCTTGAGCAGGTCTTCCCTTTTACCACTGAGGCACACCCAGCGAAAGGGGCCGTACCCGTAGTCGAACAACAGGGGTCCCATGATGTCCTCAACGTAGGATGGAAAAACGAACCCGTCCAGCGGATCTTTGCCGTTTCTGCAGATGCTTTTGACACCGGCATCGTAAACCGCTTTCATGAAACTGTTGCCGTAGTCGAAGAAGTAAGTCCCCCGCTCGACCAGGGTTTGGACCAGCTCGTAGTGGCGTTTGAGGGAACGATCGACGAAGTGCCTGAACTTCAGCGGTTCTGCCCTGAGCATTTCCGTGCGCTGGTCGAACGTCAGCCCCTGCGGGCAGTACCCCCCCTCATAGGCGGCATGACAGGAGGTCTGATCGGAAAGCAGGTCGATGGCCGTGTCGTGACGGACCGCGTATTCGAGAAGGTCGACGATGTTGCCGTGAAAGGCGATCGCCGTCGCCCGGCGTTTCTGCTGAAACGCTTTCGCCATAGCGAAGGCCTCGTGAGGATCGTCGACGACGGCGCTTACCCAACCCTGGTCGTGGCGCGTTTGGATCCTGGAACGGTCGACCTCGGCAATGAGGCTCACGCCGCCGGCGATATCCACCGCCTTGCCCTGGGCCCCGCTCATCCCGCCGAGTCCGGAGGAGACGAACAGTCGTCCGGCCAAGTTTTCAGAACGCGCCAGTCCGAGCTTCAGCCGACCGGCGTTCAAGACGGTGCTGTAGGTTCCGTGTACAATTCCCTGGGGGCCGATATACATCCAGCCGCCGGCCGTCATCTGGCCGTAATTGGCCACACCGAGGGCCGTGGCGCGGCACCAGTTCTCCGTGTTGTCGAAAGCCCCCACCATCAGGGCGTTCGTGATGATAACGCGCGGGGCGGTTACCGATGACGCAAACAGACCGAGAGGATGACCGGAGGCCACCACCAGAGTCTGGTCACGGGTCATGATTTCCAGATAGCGTCTGATCAGGTGGTACTGCATCCAGTTCTGACAGACCTGACCGGTCTCCCCGTAGGTCACGAGTTCGTAAGGATAGAGGGCGATCTCGAAATCCAGATTGTTGTCGATCATGACCTGAAAAGCACGGCCTTCGAGGCAATTGCCCTGATAGCTGTCGATCGGCCGCCCCCGGATGCAGCCTTCCGGCCGGAACCGATAGCCGTAGATCCGTCCGCGTGTCAACAGCTCGTTCAGAAACTCCGGGGCCAGGACGGGATGCCAATCTTCAGGGATGTAGCGCAGTGCATTTTTCAAGGCGAGTTCAGTATCGTGGCGCGAGAGGGGAAAATGTCTTTTGGGGGCCCGGCGGATGCCGTCGACAAATGCCGGCACGGTCGGCAGGTCGCCGAAAACCTGATCCAACCGGACAGTCATGGCGGCGGCGATTTGACGGTTGTCGATCATGGGCGTGCTCCTTTGCCGGTGAGGGTCGATGCGCGGCATCATAAACCAATATGCGAACCCGCCTGAAAAAATCAAGACTTGCGGCAGGATTGTGTTTTCACGTCAACTATACTATCGAATACGGGTAATGGTTGAAAAATCGATGCTGTCGATAGACCTCATAATGGAAACGGGCGTGCGATGAAGACGATACAGATAGGAATCGAGGGCTTGACACTGGCCGACCTGGTAGCGGTGGCCCGCAATGGCGGCCGGGTCGATTTGAGCACCGATTCGAAAATTCGCATCCGTGAAGCCCGCCGGTTGATCGACCGCTGGGTTGCCGAAGTCCGCACCATTTACGGTGTCACCACCGGCTTCGGGGCGCTGAGCGATGTGGCCATTTCCGGAAAGGATACCCGCCGCCTTCAGGAAAACATCCTCATGAGCCATGCCGCCGGCGTGGGGGCACCCCTCGACGAAGAGACGGTCCGGGGGGTCATGCTCCTGCGCGTAAAGGACATGGCGCAGGGACACTCGGGCATCCGCCTGGAGACTGTCCATTTTTTACTCGACCTGCTCAACAGCGGCGTCTGTCCGGTGGTACCGGAGAAAGGGTCGGTGGGGGCCAGCGGAGACCTGGCACCTCTGGCCCACCTGTCCCTGATTCTGCTCGGAAAGGGCGAGGCCTTTTTCGAGGGTGAACGGCTGTCGGGTGCCGAAGTTCTCAAAAGATGTGGAATGAAGCCGATCCGGCTCGAAGCGGCCGAGGGCCTGGCACTGGTCAACGGCACCCAGGTGATGACCGCTATCGGCGCGCTGGCGGTTTACGACGCCCTGCAACTGTCCCGGCTGATCGACATCGCCGCCGCCATGAGCCTCGAGGTGCTGATGGGCAGCCGCA
>JAQAZR010000371.1:0-4590 GCA_032127235.1 Deltaproteobacteria bacterium | reverse complement strand
AAATAAAATCTATGAACATTTTGTTGACCAACGATGACGGTATTTACTTCGACGGATTGTGGGCCCTTTACCGGCGGTTGAAGGAGCATCACGCGGTTACGGTGATCGCGCCGGACCGCGAACGCAGTGCGATCGGGCATGCCATCACCCTCAATGAGCCCCTGCGAGCGACCATGGTAACGGTGAACGAAGGCTACGAGGGCTATGCCGTCAGTGGCACACCGGTGGATTGCGTCAAACTGGGACTCTTTGAGCTGCTCGGTACACGACCCGATATGGTGGTTGCCGGCATCAATCCCGGGGCCAATGTAGGCATCAACATCAATTACTCGGGTACGGTAGCCGCCGCCAAGGAGGCTGCTATTTACGGAGTGGCTGCCATTGCCGTTTCGATGGAAGGTTTTGCGGCGGATCACTACGATGATGCCGCCCGTTTTGTGCACAGACTGACTGAAAAGGTTTTCCAGACCGGGTTGCCGGCCGGAACATTCTTGAATGTCAACATTCCCAGTGTGGCGATTGATGCGATGGCCGGGGTGCGCCTGAGCCGTCAAGGTTTGCCGGAATCTCTGGATGTTTTTGAAAAACGGGTCGATCCCCGCAACCGCACTTATTACTGGCAAGGCTGCGAAACTCAGCGCTTCGACGCGAGTCCGGACATCGACGGGACGGCCCTCGCCGAAAAATTCATTTCCATAACACCGATAAAGTGCGATATGACGGATTACGGCGTTTTGGACCAACTCAAAAATTGGGAAATCGATATTTGACGGGCCACATGAAAACTAAGTTCATCCAAGACTTGCAGGCCGGAGACACGATCGACGACATTTTCGTTCTGGCGGAGAAAAGCCTTGCCCGCAAGCGCAACGGCGAAAACTACCTCACCGTCACGCTCTGCGATCGAAGCGGTCGTATCAAGGGCGTGATGTGGGACAACCTCGAGCAGATCAGAGGCAAGACCAACAGCGGGGACTATGTGAGGGTCAAAGGCGGTATTTCGGAGTACAAAGGGACCTTGCAGTTCGTGGTCAGGGAAATGGAGGCCTGTCCTGCCGGCATGCTGGATCCGGCGGATTTCGTCCCTGCCACGACCCGCGACGTCGAAAAGATGTTCGCGCGCCTGGTTGACATTTCGACCGCCATCGAAACACCCCATTTGAAACGTCTCTTTGACCTCTTCTGGGCGGATGAAGGGTTTACGCAGGCCTTCAAGGCGGCCCCGGCCGCCAAGAAGATGCACCACGCCTACATCGGCGGCTTGCTGGAACACACGCTTTCCATGACGATCCTGGCCGACCGTATCGCGATCCACTACGGCGGCATCGACCGGGACATGTTGATTGCCGGCGCCATTCTGCACGATGTCGGCAAAATCAGAGAGCTGGTCTATGATTCCAAGATCGATTACTCGGATGAGGGCCGACTGATCAGTCACATCGTGATCGCGATCCAGCTTCTCGATGAAAAATTGCAGTTGATCCCGGATTTTCCCCAGCAGCAGGCTACTTTGCTGAAACATATGATTATCAGCCACCACGGGGCGCGTGAATTCGGTTCCCCTGAACCGCCAAAAACCATCGAAGCGGTCCTTTTACACTACATCGACGAGATCGACGCCAGAGTCAACGGTATCCGGGACTTCATCGCGTCGGAAGATTCCGACGAACCCTGGACGTCCTATCACCGGCTGCTGGAACGGCATTTCTACCGTGGCGGCAGCACAACTTCTTAAAGAGAAACCTCAATGTTCATTACCCTGGAAGGCGTCGAGGGGTCGGGCAAGTCGACTCAGCTGGGCAACATCCGGGCGTTTCTGCAAAAACGGGGTCGCACGGTGGTTGTCACCCGAGAGCCCGGCGGGACGGATATCGGCCGGAAGATTCGATCGATCCTGTTGAACCCCGACAACCGGGAGATGGAAGGGCTGACCGAACTGTTTCTCTACGAGGCCGACCGGGCCGAACATGTTCGCAAGATTATTGCGCCCGCCCTTTCCGCCGGTAAAACCGTGCTCTGCGATCGGTTCTGCGACGCCACAGTGGTGTACCAGGGATATGCCCGCGGGCTCGACCTGGAGGAGATCCGGCGCATTCACCGGTTTATCCTGGGGAACCTCAGGCCCGATCTGACCATTTTGCTCGATCTGCCACCGGAAATCGGATTAGGTCGGGCCTGGGCCCAGATCGACAAGGGCGACCGCACCGGCAAAGAGAGCCGTTTCGAAAAAGAAGCGCTTGACTTTCACCGCAAGATCCGAGCCGGTTATCTCGATATTGCGCGCCACGAATCCGAGCGATTTTGCATCGTCGATGCCGAGCAGGATGCAGCGGCTGTCTGTCGGGACATTAAGAAGGCGATCAAGCGGCTGATGGAGGGGAGGGTCAGTTAGGTCAGTTAAGTCAGTTGGGTCGGTTAGGTCAGTTAGGTACCTTAAGTCAGCTGATTGACCAGCGTGACGCCACCAACCTAAACCACTCAACCGACTCAACCGACGCAACTGACCATGACACGAACCATCATCGATCTGATCGGCAACACGCCGTTGGTGGAAATCCGGCGTCTGAACCCGAATCCGGCGGTCACCCTGCTGGCCAAGCTCGAATATTTCAATCCCGGCGGGTCGATCAAGGACAGGGCCGCCCTGGCCATGATCGAAGCCGGTGAACGCTCCGGGGAGTTGACCGCCGACAAAATCGTTATCGAGGCCACCTCCGGCAACACCGGGATCGGCCTGGCGCTTGTATGTGCCGTCAAGGGCTACCGGCTCCTGCTGGCGATGTCCGAAGCGGTGAGTGTCGAGCGCCAGAAAATTCTCAAGGCGCGTGGGGCCGACATCCTTCTGACGCCCGGTCATCTCGGCACCGACGGCGCCATCGAGGAGGTCTATCACATGGCGCGCGAGGCCCCCGACACCTACTTCATGACCGATCAGTTCAACAATCCGGCCAACTGGCAGGCCCACTACAATGGAACGGCCGTTGAAATCTGGGAACAGACCGGCGGCCGACTGACGACGCTCGTCGCCACCCTGGGAACATCCGGAACGCTGATGGGGGTTTCCCGGCGGTTGAAAGAGTTCGATCCGAACGTCCGGATTGTCGGTGTCGAACCGTACCTCGGCCACAAGCTCCAGGGGCTGAAGAATATGAAGGAGGCCTATTGCCCGGGGATTTTTGAAAAAAGTCGTCTGGATCAAAAGATCAACATCGACGATGAAGAGGCCTTTGACATGACCCGTCGTCTGGCCAGAGAAGAGGGGCTTCTGGTCGGCATGAGCAGCGGGGCCGCCATGGCGATTGCCGTCGAGCAGGCTCGCTCGATGGCATCCGGCACGTTGGTCGCCATTTTGCCCGACAGCGGGGAGCGGTATCTGAGCACCTCGTTGTTTGTGGTCAAGGAAAAAGTCAACCTGAAGCTTTTCAACACCATGAGCCGCAGCAAAGAACCCTTCGAGCCTATGGTGCCGGGCAAGGTCTCCATTTACACCTGCGGACCGACCGCTCACGCGCCGATCCATCTTGGAGAAATTCGGCGCTTCATCGTCTCGGATCTCCTTTGCCGTTATCTGGCCTACCGCGGATATGCGGTCAAGCATGTGATGAACATTACCGACCTGGACGACAAGACCATCGCCGGCTCGGAAAAAGCAGGCGAGGATCTGGCGGCTTTTACGACCCGGCACATCGAGCAGTTCAACCGGGACCTGGCGTGGCTCGGGATCAAACCGGCCGATGAGTACCCGCGCGCCAGTGAACACCTGGACGAAATGGTTCAGTTGGCCGAGCGGCTGGCCAAGAAGGGGTTTGCCTATGAAAAGCTGCGATCCCTCTATTTCGACATTTCCCGTTTCGGGGAATACGGCCGCCTCTCAGGGATCGACATCGACAAAATCAGGCTGGGCGCCACTGTGGACCTGGACGAATACGAAAAAGACAATCCCCGTGATTTCACGCTTTTCAAACGCGCGCGTTTGTCGGATCTGAAGAGAGGGATCTACACCAAAACCGTTTGGGGCAGTGTGCGACCATCCTGGCATTTGCAAGCGGCCGCTATTTCCATGAAATATCTCGGACAGCAATTCGACATCCATGCCAGTAGTCGCGAGCTGATGTTTCCCCATCATGAGAACATCAATGCCATTGCAGCGGCCCTCAGCGGCCAACCGCCGGTGCGCTGCTGGGTCGATTGCGAACCGGTCATGGCGGATGGACACAAGGTAGACCGGCACAGCGCCGGTGTGACGCCGGCGGATTTGCGTCGCCTGGGATATTCCGGCCAAGTGGTCCGTTACTGGCTGCTGACGTCGCCCTACCGCAAGCCGGTTACCTTTTCACCCGATCGACTCGAAGATGCCGGCCGTTCTCTGGGCCGCTTGAACAACTGCATCCGAAGCTTGAAAAACCTGCGTGACGGTCGGCCGTATGCGGACCTCGACCAGCTCCTCTACGATATCAAACAGGGCTTCATCAGCGGCCTGGACGACGATTTGAACATATCGACGGCCCTGGCGTCGATATTCAAGGTCGTTAAAAAAGTGAACTCTCTGGTGCGGGACGGGCAGATCGATGCCGCGGGTGCCGGCAAGAT